>CANFNE010000110.1 GCA_947448105.1 Burkholderiales bacterium | reverse complement strand
CCTCAAACCCAAGATCATGCTGTTTGACGAGCCCACCTCGGCGCTTGACCCAGAGATGATCAAGGAAGTGCTCGACGTTATGATCGAGATGGCCAACCAAGGCATCACCATGGTCTGCGTAACGCACGAAATGGGATTTGCCAAAGCAGTGGCCGACCGGGTGATCTTCATGGACCAGGGCCAGATCGTGGAACAGAACAACCCGCACGACTTCTTCAACCACCCGCAAAGCGAGCGCAGCCGCGACTTTCTGTCCAAAATCCTAGGCCATTGATTTGAACCCCACTCTCCCCGCTGCCCTGCCACCCACCTGCGCACTTCCCCCCGACTTCTCCCAAAGCCAATTCCGCCACGCCCTGGGGCAATTTGCCACGGGCGTGACAGTCGTCACCGCCGTCAACCCTGCGGGCGGCTTGGTAGGTTTGACGGTCAGTTCCTTCAACTCGGTGTCCTTGTCGCCGCCCTTGGTGCTGTGGAGCCTGGCCTTGAAATCGGGCTCCATGGCGGCGTTACTGGCTTGTCGCCACTATGCGATCAACGTACTCTCGGCCGAACAAACCGCGCTGGCGAACCAGTTCGCCACCAAAGACATTGACCGCTACGCCGGTGTGCACTGGCGCCCCGGTCAGCATGGTGCACCACTGATCGAAGGCGCCGTAGCCACCTTTGAATGCTTTAACCGCAGCCGCCACGAGGAGGGCGACCACATCATCTTTGTCGGCGAAGTCGAACGCTGCAGCCACCGCGATCAGGCGGACCCCCTGCTCTACCACGGCGGACAATTCTTCACGGGCGGTCTGCGCTGATGGCAACGACGGCGCCCGGCCAACGCAAGGAACACCTCGACCCGCTGGCCATCGTGTTGCTGCTGGTGTGCTGCGCGTTCTGGGGCTTCCAGCAAGTGCTGGTCAAGGCCACGCTGGGCGAGATGGCGCCTGTTTTCATGGCAGGTGTGCGCTTTGCCGGGGCGAGTGTGGTGCTGTGGCTGTGGTGCCGGTGGCGCGGCATCGCGCTGTGGCAGCGTGACGGGTCGCTGTGGCCCGGTTTGCTGGCCGGCACCTTGTTCGCCATGGAATTTTTGTGCCTGTTTACCGGGCTGCAATTCACGGCGGCCTCGCGCATTACCGTATTTTTGTACACCGCGCCCCTGTGGGCTGCGCTGGTGCTACCGTGGTTTATCCGGTCAGAGCGGCTCGCGCCTGTGCAATGGCTGGGCTTGCTGCTGGCTTTTTTGGCGGTGGGCTTTACCCTGCGCGAGGGCTTTGTCGGCGGCCAGACACCGCAGCAGCACTGGGGCGATTTGCTGGGCATTGGCGGCGCCATCGCCTGGGCGCTGACCACCGTGGTGCTTCGCACCACACGGCTGACAAGCCTGGGAGCCGAAAAAATCCTGTTTTACCAAGTGGCCGTGAGCGCCGTGGTCTTGCCGCTCTTGTCGCTGGCGCTCAATGAGGTCTGGAATTGGAACCTTAGCAGCTTTGCCTTGGGCTCGCTGTTTCTGCAAACCGTGGTGGGCGCCTTTGCCAGCTATTTGTCCTGGGTCTGGCTGCTGGGCCGCTACCCGGCCACCAAGATGGGCTCGTTTGCGCTGTCCACGCCGCTGTTTGCGCTGCTGTTTGGCGCGCTGTGGCTGGGCGAGGCGGTCACCGCCGAGTTGCTGGGCGCCTTGGCGGTGGTCGGTTTCGGCATTACGCTGGTGAACCGGCGCCGGGCATAAAAAAACGCTGCACCGTTTCCGTTGCAGCGTTGTTTGGGCTCCGGAACCGGGCGGCCGGAGCCGCCAGGCTGGTTTACTTGAGCGCCTTGTAGCGCATGCGCTTGGGCTTGGCGCCCTCTTCGCCCAGGCGGCGCTTTTTGTCGGCTTCGTATTCCTGGTAGTTGCCGTCAAAGAACACCCAGTGGCTGTCGCCCTCGCAGGCCAGGATGTGGGTGGCGATGCGGTCCAAAAACCAGCGGTCATGGCTAATCACCATCAGCGTGCCGGCAAATTCGAGCAACGCGTCTTCCAGGGCGCGCAGGGTTTCCACGTCCAAGTCGTTGGACGGCTCATCGAGCATGAGCACATTGCCGCCCGCGATCAGGGTTTTGGCCAGGTGCAACCGGCCGCGTTCACCGCCCGAGAGCGTGCCCACGCGCTTTTGCTGGTCTGCGCCGTTGAAGTTGAAGCGCCCGCAGTACGCGCGGCTGGCCATCTGGAACTTGCCCACGTTCAAAATGTCCAAGCCGCCCGAGACGTCTTCCCAGACGGTTTTCTCGTTGGCCAGGTCGTCGCGGTTCTGGTCTACAAAGGCCATCTTGACGGTTTGGCCGATTTTGACTTCGCCGGAATCGGGCTTTTCGCGTCCGGCAATCATTTTGAAGAGGGTTGATTTACCGGCGCCGTTGGGCCCGATGATGCCCACGATCGCGCCTGGCGGCACCTTGAAGCTCAGGTCGTCAATCAGCACGCGGTCGCCAAAAGACTTGGTCACGTTGACGAACTCAATGACTTCCTGGCCCAGGCGGTCGGCCACGGGGATGAAGATTTCGTTGGTCTCGTTGCGCTTTTGGTATTCAAAGTCGCTCAGTTCCTCAAAGCGGGCCAGGCGGGCTTTGCTCTTGGCCTGGCGCGCCTTGGGGTTTTGGCGTGACCATTCCAGCTCTTTCTTCAGGGCCTTGGCGCGGGACTCTTCGCCCTTTTGCTCGGCTTCCAGGCGGGCTTGCTTTTGTTGCAGCCAGTCGGAGTAATTGCCCTTGTAGGGAATACCCGAGCCGCGGTCCATTTCCAAAATCCATTCGGCGGCGTTGTCCAAAAAGTAGCGGTCATGGGTAATGGCCACCACAGTGCCGGGGTAGCGCTGCAAAAACTGCTCCAGCCAGTCCACCGATTCGGCGTCCAAGTGGTTGGTGGGCTCGTCCAGCAACAGCATGTCGGGCTTGGACAGCAAGAGGCGGCACAGCGCCACGCGGCGCTTCTCGCCACCCGAGAGCACGCCGATGTTGGCGTCCCAGGGCGGCAGGCGCAGCGCGTCGGCGGCGATTTCCAACTGGTGCTCAGAGTCCGTGCCAGCGGTGGCGATGATGGCCTCCAACTCAGCCTGTTCGGCTGCCAGCGCGTCAAAGTCGGCGTCTTCTTCGCCGTACGCGGTGTAAACCTCTTCCAAGCGCGCCTTGGCCGAAAAAACCTTGCCCATGCCCGCTTCGACGCTTTCGCGCACGGTTTGGGTGGGGTCAAGCTGGGGCTCTTGGGGCAGGTAGCCGATGTTCAGGCCCGCCATGGGAATGGCTTCGCCCTCGATCTCTTTGTCCAGGCCTGCCATGATTTTGAGCAGGGTGGATTTGCCCGAACCGTTGGTGCCGAGCACGCCGATCTTGGCGCCGGGAAAGAAACTTAAGGACACATCTTTCAAAATGTGGCGCTTGGGCGGCACGATCTTGCCGAGGCGGTTCATGGAAAAAACGTATTGGGCCATTGCGGTATCCGAGAGAAGTCAAAAAGGGAGGAGCCGGTATTATCGACTGCGCGTCGCACCATCGCTTTGCACAAGCCCTGGAAGGCGTTTTTGGGACCACGGCGCAACGTGCGACAATCGGCGCACTTGCGGAGTTTCAGTTGCCCGCAATGACAGCAACATGCTGGGAACAGCAACCAAAGCGGTTCGTTCCATTTTTGAATCTACCTGCCTATGACTGACCTTTGGTAAACCGCCAAGGGACAGGCCGGTACGCAAGCACCCGCAAACCGGTGCATCTTTATGAACTTCGACGAATTGAACCTGGCACCCGCCATCCTTAAAGCCGTGCTTGAGCAAGGCTACGAAACCCCCACGGCCATCCAAGCCCAAGCCATTCCCCTGGTGCTGGCCGGACACGACCTGCTCGGAGGCGCCCAAACCGGCACCGGCAAAACCGCTGCTTTCACCCTGCCCATGCTGCAGCGCTTGTCCACTACCCCGGCTGCCAAAAACAAATTCGGCGGCATCGGCATCCGCGCCCTGGTGCTCACCCCCACCCGCGAACTCGCCGCCCAGGTCGAGGAATCCATCCGCACTTACGGCAAATACCTGGAACTCACCAGCACTGTGATTTTTGGCGGCGTGGGCATGAACCCCCAAATCTCCAAGCTCAAAAAAGGCGTGGACTTGCTGGTGGCCACCCCCGGCCGTTTGCTGGACTTGCAGCAACAAGGCATGCTGGACCTGGGCCAGGTGCAAATCTTGGTGCTGGACGAGGCCGACCGCATGCTCGACATGGGCTTTGTCCATGACGTTAAAAAAGTGCTGGCCTTGGTGCCGCGCGACAAGCAAAGCCTGTTGTTCTCTGCCACCTTCAGCGACGAAATTCGCGACTTGGCCAATAACCTGCTGAAAAACCCGCAAAGCGTTCAGGTTACGCCGCGCAACACCACGGTGCAGCGCATCACCCAGGTCATCCATCCCGTGGGCCGTGGCAAGAAAAAAGCCCTGCTGGCGCACATCATCAATGAACAAAACTGGAGCCAGGTGCTGGTGTTCACCCGCACCAAGTTTGGTGCCAACAACGTGGCTGAGTTTTTAGAAAAGAACGGCATCTCCGCCATGGCGCTGCACGGCAACAAAAGCCAAGCCGCCCGTACCCAGGCGTTGGCAGGGTTTAAGAGCGGCGACGTACGCGCCCTGGTAGCCACCGACATTGCCGCGCGCGGCATTGACATTGACGACCTGCCGCACGTAGTGAACTACGAAATCCCCAACGTGAGCGAAGACTATGTGCACCGCATTGGCCGTACCGGCCGGGCTGGCGCCGATGGCGCCGCCGTGAACCTGGTGTGCCTGGACGAAGAAGGCTTCATGCAGGACATCGAGCGCTTTACCAAGCAAAACATTGAAGTGGTGGTGGTGGAAGGCTTTGCGCCCGAACCCGGCGAGCGCGCCGAGCCCATCGCCATGGGCCGCCAGACCATCTGGGGCGGCGCAGGCAAACCGCCCAGCCGCGACGTGATGCAAGCAGCCGCCAAAGCCGCGCGCACTGAAATGCTGACCCGCGTGCGCGAAAGCAAAGGCCCCGGCGGCAACGGCGGCGGCAACCGTGGCGGTGGCGGCCAACGCCAGGCGCAAGGCCCCCGCGGTTCAGGCAACGGTGGCGGCGGCCGCAATGGCCCAAGCAATGGCCCACGCCAGGCACCCCGTGGCGCGCCACGCGATGCCGGATTCCCCCGTGACGACGACGGCCCCGGCCGCCACGAAGACCAACCCCCACGTTCGCACGACGCCCACGCGGCGCGCCCGCGCTTGGGACCGGACCGCATGTCGAGCTTCCCCAGCGAAACCCGCGTACCCCGCGCACCCGGTGGCCAGCCTGACCCGATGCGCACCAGCGTGGACCTGATGGCCGAACGCGGCGGTCGCCGTGGCGGCGGCTACCAAGGCAACCGCAGTGGCGGTGGCGGCGGCGGCGGATATGGCGGCGGCGCGGGCGGCCAAGGCCCCCGTGGCGGTGGCGGTGGCGGTGGCGGTGGCGGACGTGGACGCGGCGGCCCTGGAGGCAACCGCGGACCGGCTGGCCGTTAAACGCTGCAGATCACGAAAAAAAGGGCTCCTCGGAGCCTTTTTTTATGCCCGCAAAAACAGTGTGACCAAGGGATCGGGCCCGACCTGGCGGCTCCAGTGGCCGTGCACCGCAGGGTCAAACGTGGCGCCTTCGGGCAGCACATCGGCGCTGAAGAAGTGTTCGCCCGGGCCAAACACCCGCGAGACCCCGCCTTGAATGCCAATTTCCATCTGCCCGCCCAAGATAAACACCCACTGCGGTGCGCCGGTGCAATGAAAGCTGCTGCGAAACCCCACCGGGCTGGTGCGCAGCTGGTAGCCGCCGCTGGCAAACAATGCGGACAACCGGGTCTGGGGCGTTCCCTGGTCTAGCGCTAGTGCTTCTTCTTTGAAGCGGGCGCGGCCGTCCACGTCGGTGAACAAAACGGTTTTGGTGAAGTGGGTCATGGGGGCTCCTGCAGGCATCAATATCGCAATCAAGGCGGCCATTGTGCTTGACGCGACGCTGTCGCCAAGGTGGCCCCAACCCAGCCCACGGAGGCCACGGGTCTGCGCGACAATGGCGCTATGAAAATCCTCCACACCATGCTTCGCGTTGGCAACCTCCAGCGCTCGATTGATTTCTACACCCAGGTGATCGGCATGCAACTGCTGCGCACCTCGGACAACCCTGAATACAAGTACACACTGGCCTTTGTCGGTTTTGGCAGCAACCCCGACCACGCGGAGCTAGAGCTCACCTACAACTGGGGCGTGGAAAGCTACGAAATGGGCAGCGCCTACGGCCATGTCGCCCTGGGCATGAGCGACATTTACGCCGCCTGCGCGCGCATCACGGCGGCTGGCGGCAAGGTCACGCGCGAACCCGGCCCGGTCAAGGGCGGCACGACGCATATCGCCTTTGTCACCGACCCCGATGGCTACAAGATTGAGTTGATCCAACGCCTGGGCGCCGAATAGGCCATGGGCACCCAGTCTCTGGACGTGCGCGGCGCGTGGCTGGTCTTTGGGTCGGCGACGGCCTGGAGCTTTGGCGGCGCCATCGCGCGTTTTTTAACCGTGAACGACAGCTGGACTGTGGTGTTTTGGCGATCGGTGTTTGCTGCGAGTTTTTTGCTGGTTTTCATGCTCTGGCAAAACGGGCGCAAAACCACGGTGGCGCTGTTTTTGGCCATGGGCTGGCCGGGCGTAGGGGTGGCGGCGTGTTTTGCGCTGGCCCCTACCTGCTTTGTGGTGGCGCTGGCCTACACCACGGTGGCCAATGTGCTGCTGCTGCAAGCCGGCGTGCCGTTGATTGCTGCGCTGATGGCCTTTTTGTTCTTCCGTGAACGCATACCGCGCGCCACTTGGATTGCCATTGCCGCCGTGATTTCCGGAGTGGCTGTAATGGTGTCGGAGTCTTTTGGCGGCAATGTGTCGCCGATTGGTGACGGCCTGGCGCTGCTGATTGCGCTGGCCTTTGCCACGGCCACCGTCATCACCCGCCGCCACGCGCACGTGGCCATGATGCCGGCCGTGTGCCTGGGCACCCTGATTGCCGCCTGCGTTTCAGCCACTATGGTGAGCGGCTTTGCGGTCAACGCTACGGATGGTGCGCTGCTGTTTGCCTTTGGCGCGCTGAACCTGGGCCTGGGCCTGGCGCTGTTTGTCACCGGCGCGCGCTTACTGCCTTCGGCCATAGCGGCGCTGATCGGCATCGCGGAGCCCGTGCTCGGGCCGGTCTGGGTTTGGCTGATCCACAACGAGATTCCCAGCCAGCGAACGGTGCTGGGCGGCGCCATGGTGTTTGTGGCGCTGCTGGCGCACATCGTCTGGCAACTGCGCCAACCGACGCCGGAAGTGGGTGGGAATTAAGCAGCGACGAACAGAGCGCTGGCACAACACCGCCGCCAAACCGCAAGGTTGGGCGGCGGTTGTCGTTTAGAAGGATAGGACGAGTGAGGTGCCCAGGCTGTTCTTGGTTTTGCTATAGGTGCCGTCGTCAAGCAAGAAGTTGTAACCGGTGGACTGGTCCAAGCGGTACTCGGTTTTCCACTGGGTGTTGGCGTTGATCTGGTAGTTGGTGCCCAGGCTCAATCGGGTAAGGTTGGCGCCGGTGGTGGCGTAGCCGGTGTCTGCATCGAGTGCGATCACGGCGCCGGTGGCGTCACGTTCCGGTCCAAGTCCATTGCCAAAAGTTCCACCGTTGTCGTAGTAGGTTCCGCCGCCGTTATTGCTGTTTTGGATGTAGTCGGCGCGGGCCATCAGTTGCAGGCGAGGAACAATTTTGTAGCTCACGAGGCCTGAAACTCCAGTCCACTGCGCAGTGCCACCGTTGGCTGCCGCCCGCTGCATTTCACCCACAGTCAGTTGGCCGTTGTACTGCCAGTCACCGCGCGTGACGCCTCCGTCCAGCGCCATGATGTTGAAGTTGCGGTTGTTGGATCCGTGCAGGCCGGACAGGCCGATGTAGGTAGTTTCGTCTGGGTAGTAGTCGAGACGGTAGGCCAACGCGACCGT
>CANFNE010000109.1 GCA_947448105.1 Burkholderiales bacterium | reverse complement strand
TGTCGTCCGTACCCATGGCGGTGCTCATTTTGTCGATCTTGATAAAGCGGCGCACCAGCTTGTCCCCGGCGTACACCTCAAGCACGCCGTTGGTGCCGGTCCAGTTCTGGATTTCGCGGCCAATCTTGTTTTGCTGCTCTTGCGTGCAAGACACCAAACCCAGGGCGCTGAACGCGAGCAGAGCGACAACGGCAATACGGCGATGGAACAGGGACATAAGGGCTCCTAGGGAATATTTCAGGCGCCGCCGCGCTGGCGCAGCGCCTCGTACAGGCAAACACCGCTGGCCACCGAGACGTTGAGGCTTTCCACCGCGCCGCGCATGGGAATGCGCACCAGCTGGTCGCAGGTTTTGGCGGTGAGCTGGCGCATGCCGTCGCCCTCCGCACCCAAAACCAAGGCCACCGGGCCGGTCAAATCGACCTGGTAAAGGGTTTGGGCCGCCATGTCGCTGGTGCCGATGACCCAGATATTGCGTTCCTTGAGCTCGCCCAAGGTGCGTGCCAGGTTGGTGACCATGAAATAGGGCACGGTCTCTGCCGCGCCGCTGGCTACCTTGGCCACGGTCGCATTGATGCCAGCCGCATGGTCCTTGGGCGCAATCACTGCGTGCACGCCCGCGCCATCGGCCACCCGCAGACAGGCGCCCAGGTTGTGCGGGTCGGTTACGCCGTCGAGCACCAGGATGAGCGGGTTAAAGCGCTGGTCGGCGGGCAGCGCGCTTTGCGTGGCTTCCAGGTTTTCCAGAAGTTCATCCAGAGAATGCACTTGCGTGAGCGCCTGCACCCGGGCGGCCACGCCTTGGTGGCCGTGGCCGCCGCAGAGTTTGGACAGGCGCATGCCGTCGGCCTCGATCAGGCGCACGCCGGCTTCTTTGACCTTGTCGATGAATTGCCGCATGCGCGCGTCGCGCCGGGTGGGCTCGAAATAAATTTCGACGATGGATTTGGGGGCGGTTTTCAGGCGAACGCCCACGGCGTGAAAGCCGAACAGAACTTGGGATGACATGGACTGATTATCGCCCGTGGGTACCGCACCCCCCTGCCGCCAGGCCTTATGGGTTGGCGTGGGTGGAATTGCCCACGATGCGACCCGCCTCGATGGTGATGCGCCGGTCGCAGCGCGCGGCAATGGCCGGGTCGTGGGTAACCAGTACCAGGGTCGTGCCTTGCTCGCGGTTGAGGTCAAACATCAGCGCCATGATGGTCTCGCCGGTGGCAAAGTCCAGGCTGCCCGTGGGCTCGTCGGCCAGCAGCACAGCGGGCTTGACCACAAAGGCACGTGCCAGCGCGACGCGCTGCTGTTCGCCGCCGCTGAGCACCTTGGGGTACGAACCCAGGCGCTGCGACAGGCCCACGCGTGCGAGCATCTCGGTAGCCAGCTTGCGTGCGTCCTTGCGGCCATCGAGTTCGAGCGGCAGCATCACGTTTTCCAGCGCAGTCAAATTGCCCAGTAGCTGAAAACTCTGGAACACAAAGCCCACCCGGTGGGCGCGCAGCGCGGCGCGCGCGTCTTCATCAAGGGCAAAGATGTCTTGCGTGCCAAGGCGCACTGTGCCACTGGTGGGCGTGTCGAGCCCGGCAATGATGGACAGCAAGGTGCTCTTGCCCGAACCCGAAGCGCCCACGATGGCGGCGGTCTCGCGGGCTTTTAGCGCAAAATCGATGTTTTGCAGGATGTCGAGGGTGCCAGTGGAGTCGCTGACCGATTTGCAGATCTGCTCGACGGAAATAATGAATTCAGACATGGGACTTTCTTTGAATCGCAGACACTTTAACGCAGCCACCTGCGCCCTGACGCTGGCTACGGCTTTGGACGCCAGGGCCAAGCCGCCAGGCCCGATTTTGGTGGTGGGCGACTCGCTCAGTGCCGAGTACGGCCTCAAACGCGGCAGCGGCTGGGTGGCACTCTTGGAGCAGCGATTGCACCAGCAGGGCAAGCGCATCGCGGTGGTCAATGCCAGCATCAGCGGCGACACCACGTCGGGCGGGCGCTCGCGCCTGCCCGCGCTGCTGGCGCAGCACCAGCCGCAACTGGTGGTGATCGAGCTCGGTGGCAACGACGCGCTGCGCGGCCTGCCGCTCACAACCAGCCAGGACAATCTGCAAGCCATGGTGCGCGCCTGCCTGGGCGTGCAGTCCAAAGTGCTGCTGCTGGGCATGCAAGTGCCGCCCAACTACGGCCCCGACTACAGCGCCCAGTTTGCCGCCCTGTACGCCAGCGCGGCCAAAGCCAAAGGCGTCGCCCTGGTTCCTTTTTTCCTCAAGGGCGTGGCCGATGTGCCACAGGCAGACAGCCTGTTCCAAAGCGACCGCATTCACCCCCTAGAAGCCGCCCACCCCACCCTGCTCGACAACGTCTGGCCCACCCTTTTGAAAATGATTGCATGAGCCTGACCCTGCTGAGTGCGAGCGAGGTGATCGCCCGCTTTGACCAATTTGACACCGTGATTGACGCCCGCAGCGAAGGCGAATACGCCGAAGACCACCTGCCCGGCGCCGTGAACTGGCCCACGCTGCACGACGAAGAGCGCAAAAGCATTGGCACGCTGTACAAGCAGGTCAACGCGTTTGAGGCCAAAAAACGCGGCGCGGCGCTAGCGGCGCGCAATATCTCGACCCATATCGAAGCCCATGTGCTGGACAAGCCCCGCGATTGGGCGCCACTGGCCTATTGCTGGCGTGGCGGCAAGCGCAGCGGCTCTTTGTCGCTGGTGCTTGACCAGATCGGTTTTCGCATGACGCTGGTGGAGGGCGGCTACAAGGCTTTTCGCGCGGCCATGCTGCTCGACATCGAAGCGTGCGCGGCGCGGCTGCAGTTTGAGGTGGTTTGTGGCACCACCGGCTCGGGCAAGACGCGGCTCTTGCAGGCCTTGCGCAGCGCGGGGGCCCAGGTGCTGGACTTGGAAGAGCTGGCACGCCACCGCAGCTCAGTGCTGGGTGCCCTGCCCGGCATTGCGCAACCCACGCAAAAGCGTTTTGACACTTTGGTGTGGGAACAGTTGCGCGGCTATGACCCGCAGCGTGTGGTGTTTGTGGAAAGCGAAAGCAAAAAAGTAGGCAATGTGTCCATTCACCCGGCCCTGGTGGACGCCATGCGCCAAAGCCCTTGCCACGTGCTGGAACTTTCCATGGAGCAACGTGTTGAACTGCTGCTGGAGGATTACGCCTATTTCACCGCCAACCCGGAGCAGTTTTGCAAGCGCCTGGACGCGCTCACCGCCCAGCGCGGCAAAGTGGTTATCGAAGGCTGGAAGGACGCGGTGCGCCAGGGCAATCTGCGCCCGGTCGTGGAAGAACTGCTGACCGCCCATTACGACCCGGTGTACTTGCAGTCCATGCAGCGCAACTTTGTGCAGTATGCGCAGGCCCGCACGCTGGTGCCGGTTGATCGTTCGTCGGCAAGCATGCAGGCAGTGGCCGTGTCGCTACACGGCCGTTAGCGCTGTTCTGTGGAATTCAGGGGGAAAGAAAAACTGCCGAGCAGTGGACGCGGGGAATGAGCCCTGCAGTCCGGCCTTAAGTGCTGGGACTGTCGGCGCCGGGGAGGGGCTGGCCCGCGTCATGCTCGGACGGGACTTGGTTCGCGTCCACCGCAGTGTCATCTTCACCGGGGCCTTTGCGCTCGCTCTTGCTTTTGAGCTTGTCTTCTTTCTTGCGCTTCTTGGCCAGTTCTTTTTGACGCTTTTCGTAACCGTAGTTGGGAGTTGCCAAGGTGTGCTTTCGTTTGTTGCAGGCGACTTTAACATCTCGCCCCGCTCGGACTGCTGCCTCTGCAGGCGCACCATCACTTCCAGACGTCAAGCCCCAGTTGCGGTGCACCACGGGCTGCGAGGCCGGGGTCACCCAGCGCTGAATCGTCTTTCAAGGCGACCCCTGTCAGGCCCAAGCTACGGGCACGTCTGAGCAGGTAATGCAACTTCTCGGCGGCGGCTTCCACGCCCAGCCCAGCCGGGCGCACGTTGGAAATGCAGTTGCGCTGCGCGTCTGTCAGGCCTACTTGCGGCGCCCAGCTCAGGTAAATGCCCATGCTGTCGGGCGAGCTCAGGCCCGGCCGCTCGCCAATGAGCACCACCACCGCTCCTGCGCCCAGCGCCTGGCCCACCTCGTCGCCAGCGGCCACACGGCCCTGTTCCACCAGGGCCACAGGCGCCAGGTGCCAGGGCGCTTGGGCATCCAAGGCAAGCCGCTCGCGCAGCGCAGCGATGAATGGCACTGCGTTCTGGTGCACCGCCAGCGCGGACAAACCGTCCGCCACCACCACCGCCAGGTCGTAAGGCACAAGGGGTCGGGCCTGGTCCATGTGTTGGCCCAAAGCCTGCCGCGAAGGAGCGCTCAGGCGCCGGCCCAGGTCCGGGCGTTGCAAGTAGGTGTTGCGGTCGGCGGCCGCGCTGTGCAGGCGCAGCGTGGCCAGGCCCGCGCGCTCCAGCTCCAGCTCCAAGGCCAAGCCTGCGGCGTCAAAGGGCAGATGCACTGCGTCACGCGCCTGGGCGTGGGCCAGCTGAAAGTCCAGGTGCGCCGCCGTCGGCAGGCTGTGGCCCGCACGCCCCAGCGCAATGCGCGCGTCGGTAAAGCGCTTGAGCGTGCTCCAGGGCGCGGGGGTGACCAAGGCGGGCGGATTCGGGGCAGGAACTACGGGCGCCGGACTGTCGGTCGCAGGGCCGCCTGTTGTAAAGGTGGCGGGGACGGGCTGCTGGCTCATGCCGCGTCCAATCGCTTCAAAGTATTGGCAAGTCGCGTGGGCATGTCGGGCAAGAGGCGCGAGCCAGTGCCGCCTTCAAAGATTTCCATTTGCTGCAGCCAGGCCTCAAACTCGGGCGCGGCGCGCAGGCCCAGGGTTTGGCGCATGACCAGCGCGTCGTGGAAGGACGTGCTTTGGTAATTGAGCATGATGTCGTCCGCCCCCGGCACGCCCATGATGAAGTTGCAGCCCGCCGCGCCCAGCAGGGTCAGCAGCGCGTCCATGTCGTCCGAATCGGCCTCGGCGTGGTTGGTGTAACAAACGTCGCAGCCCATGGGCACGCCCAGCAGCTTGCCGCAAAAGTGGTCTTCTACGCCGGCGCGGATGATTTGCTTGCCGTTGTACAGATACTCCGGCCCGATAAAGCCCACCACGGTGTTCACCAGCAAGGGGTTGAAGGCCCGCGCCACCGCATAGGCCCGCGCCTCAATGGTTTGCTGGTCGCAGCCGTGGTGCGCCCCAGCCGACAAGGCGCTGCCCTGGCCGGTCTCAAAGTACATCAGGTTTGTGCCCCGCTGGCCGTCGTCAAACACGCTGCCGCGCTGCATCGACAAGGCCGCTTGCTGCGCTTCGCCCAACAGCGCCAGGTCAATCCCAAAGCTGCGGTTGGTGCCCTCGGTGCCGCCCACAGACTGGAACACCAGGTCTACCGGCGCACCGCGTTCTATGGTCTGCAAGGTGTTGGTCACGTGGGTCAGCACGCATGACTGCGTGGGAATGCGGTAGCCGCTGATGACGTCGTCGAGCATGTGCAAAAGCCGCACCACCTGCGCCACGTTGTCGGTGGCCGGGTTGATGCCAATGACCGCGTCGCCGCACCCGTGCAGCAAACCGTCGAGCAGGCTCGCGGCAATGCCCACCGCGTCGTCGGTGGGGTGGTTGGGCTGCAGGCGCGTGGCTAGGCGCCCGGGCAGCCCGATGGTGCTGCGAAAGCGGGTCACCACGCTGCACTTGCGCGCAATCAGCACCAGGTCTTGCAGGCGGCAGATTTTGCTCACTGCGGCCACCATCTCGGGCGTCAGGCCCGGCGCAAGGGCCGCTAGCGTGGTGCTATTGGCCGCGTCGCCCAACAGCCAGTTGCGAAAGTCGCCCACCGTGAGGTGCGCCACCGGGGCAAAGGCGGCGGCATGGTGCGTGTCCAAAATCAGGCGGGTGACTTCGTCCTCTTCGTAGGACACCACGCATTCGTTCAAAAAGGTTTTGAGCGGCAGCGCGGCCAGCGCCATTTGGGCAGCCAAGCGCTCTTGCATCGATTGGGCCGCTACGCCGCTGAGCTGGTCGCCCGAGCGCGCCGGGGTGGCCCGCGCCATCAGGGTGCGCAGGTCGGCAAACACGTAGCGCTGGCTGGCAATGGTGTGGGAATAGGCCATGGCAATGGGAGGGAGTTCAAAACGCCGTCAAGCGGGCAGCCGCATTGTCAACCAAGAGGCAGCGCCTGGCGCTGCCAGTGCCGCCAATACTCCAGCGCCACACGGTAGGTGTTGACTTGCACTTGCACGGTGTGCGCAATGTCGTGGCCGTAGCCGCCGCCCATGGCAAAGGCCAGTGGGATCTTGCGCGCAAAGCACCAGTCAAACACCCGCCGGTCGCGGGCTTGCAGGCCGTCAAAGCTGAGTTTGAGGCGACCCAGGCGGTCACCCTCGTGCGGATCGGCGCCGGCCAGGTACAACACAAAGTCTGCATCGAAGCGGTCTTGCAGGGTTTGCAAGGCGTGTTCGAGCGCGGCCAGGTAGGCGTCGTCGGTGCATCCGTCGGGCAAGGCCACGTCCAGGTCACTGCGCTCTTTGGCAAAGGGAAAGTTTTTCTCGCCGTGCATGGAGAGCGTGAACACCGATTCGTCGTTGGCAAAAATGCGCGCCGTGCCGTTACCCTGGTGCACGTCCAGGTCAATGATGGCCACGTTCAAGGGCAAGCGGCGCTGGCCTGGCGGCGGGCGCACGCGGCCCCATTCGGCTTGCAGCACGCGGGCTGTCACGGCCAGGTCGTTGAACACACAAAAGCCGCCGCCCCGGTCCGCATAAGCGTGGTGCGTGCCCCCGGCCAGGTTGGCGGACACGCCTTGCGTCAGGGCCGCACGTGCCGCTGCCAGGGTGCCACCCACCGAGCGGCGCGCCCGCTCAGCCATGGCCGGGCTCCACGGAAAACCAATGTCGCGCAAGATTTTGGCGTCCACCGAGCCGTCGGCTATGGCGGCGATGTAGCTTGGGTGGTGGGCACAGGCGAGCTCGGCGTCTATGGCAGCAGGCGCCTGCACAAACTCTACCTGGGGCATTTGGGCCGCCAAGGCGTCGCGCAGCAACTGGTACTTGGCCATCGGAAACCGGTGGCCCGGCGGCAAGGGGAGGACGAAGTTGTCGCTGTAAAAAGCCTGCATGAAAGAGGGGTGTGGTCCGGCCTGGTGCGCGGATTAGTCCACGCGGGCGCCAGAGGCCTTGACGACCACCGCCCATTTTTTGATCTCTGCGTCAATCAGCGCGGCAAATTCTTGCGGGCTGTTGCCGCTGGGAATGGCGCCCTGGGCCAGCAGCTTTTCCTTGATCTCGGGCGAGTTGAGCGCCTTGGCGGTTTCTTGCTGCAGGCGGTTGACCACCGCCTGTGGCGTGCCCGCGGGCGCGAGCAGGCCAAACCAGCTGGTGGCGTCAAAGCCTTTGAGTGGCGCGGCCTCAGCAACCGTGGGCAGTTCGGGCATGGCGCCCGAGCGCTGGGCGCTGGTCACGGCAAAGGCCTTGAGCTTGCCCGCCTTGATCAGCGCAATGGCCGAGGGCAGGTTGTCAAACATCACATCCACCTGGCCCGACACCAAGCCCAAAAGTGCGGGCGCCGAGCCGCCGTAGGGAATGTGCGTCATGTAAATGCCGGTAGACGTCTTGAACAACTCGCCCGCCAGGTGGATGGACGTGCCGCTGCCGCTGGACGCCATGTTCAGCTCGCCCGGGTGTTTGCGCGCGTAGGCAATAAAGTCGGGCACCGTATTGATGGACAAAGCCTTGGCCCGCTCAGTGTTCATCACCATCACATTGGGCACACCGGCTACCAGGGTGATAGGTGCAAAGTCTTTCTGCGGGTCGTAGGCCAGTTTGGCAAACAGCGACTTGTTGATGCCGTGGGTGCCCACGGTGCCCATGAGCAGCGTGTAGCCGTCGGGCGCTGACTTGGCCACCTGCTCGGCGCCAATGTTGCCGCCCGCCCCGGCCCGGTTTTCAATAACAAACGCCTGGCCAAAGGCTTTTGCCAGCTCGGGCGCCACGGCGCGGGCCAAGATGTCGGTGGTGCCGCCGGGCGCAAAAGGCACCACAATTTTGACCGGCTTGCCGGGCCACG
>CANFNE010000108.1 GCA_947448105.1 Burkholderiales bacterium | reverse complement strand
GATGGCCACGATCTGGTTCATGCGCCCCAAGTCAATACTGATGCCGCCTTGCACCGCCAATAAATGACCTTCAAGTGACGAGCCCACGCCAAAGGGAATCACGGGCACGCGGTACTGGGCCGCGAGCGCCACGGCGGCGGCCACGTCTGCGGTGGATTCGGCGAATACCACGGCTGCGGGCGGCGGCGCGTCCAGGGCCGATTCGTCACGCCCGTGCTGCTGGCGCACCGCCAGGCCCGTGGCGCAGCGGCTGCCGAAGCGCGCTTGCAGTGCGTCGATCAGCGCTTGGGGCACTTCGCGTAGCGCCAGTTGGGGCATCAAACTGTGGGAGCGGGTGGGGGCGTTCATGGTGGAGCCTTCCTCAATTGCAGGTGGTCAGACCGCGCAGCATACGCCCAACGCTGCCAAAGACCGGCAAAACCGCAGGCAGCGTGAGGCGCATATAAGATGTTTACGCGCCCACATTTCGCGCCTAACTTCACCCGAAAGCCAACACCATGACGATTTCCATGTACCAAGCCAGCGTGCCACGCTTGGTCAATAGCCTCAACAACCTGATCAACATCCTGGACAAAGCGCAAGCCCATGTGGAGTCCAAAAAGATCGACCCCGCCGCGCTGATCGACTTTCGCCTGTACCCCGACATGCTGAGCTTTCGCCGCCAAGTGCAAATCGCCAGCGACACCGCCAAGGGCGTGATGGCGCGTCTGGCTGGGGTCGAAATTCCGGCTTACGAGGACAACGAGCGCACCTTTGAAGAACTCAAGGCGCGCGTGGCCAAGACCGTGGCCTTTGTGCAAAGTTTCACGCCCGCGCAGATCGACGGCACCGAGGACAAAGACATCGTCACCAAGCGCGGTGACAAGGAAACGCATTACAAAGGCATGCAATTTTTGCTGGGCCACGCCATGCCCAATGTGTATTTCCACGTGACAACCGCCTTCGCCATCCTTCGCCACAATGGCGTAGAAATTGGCAAGCGCGATTTCTTGGGCAACCCTTAATCGCCCTGCCGGGGGGGCGCCAGGCGCCCCCTTTTAAACACCAGCGCTGGCAAAGACCGGCGCGGACAAACACCATAAAAACCGGAGACACCAACCATGTTCCCCACTGCAATCGCTGGCAGCCTGCCCAAGCCCGCCTGGCTGGCCGAAACCCAAAAACTCTGGCCCCAGTGGAAGCTGGAGGGAGATGCTCTGGTGGAGGCCAAGTCCGACGCCACCCTGCTCTGGGTCAAAGCCCAGGAAGACCTGGGCTTGGACGTGGTTGGCGACGGCGAACAGGCGCGCCAGCACTTTGTGCACGGTTTTCTGGAGCAGGTCGAAGGCATTGACTTTGAAAACAAAGTCACCATGGGCATTCGCAACAACCGCTACGACGCGCAGGTGCCGCAAGTCGTGGGGCCGCTGCGCCTGAAAGGCCGGGTCCACGCGCTGGAGGCGCGCATTGCCCGCGCCCACACCCAGCGCAGCCTCAAATTCACCCTGCCCGGCCCGATGACGATCGTGGACACCGTAGCCGACCGCTTTTATGGCGGCGGGCGCGAGGGCAAGATCAAGATGGCTTTTGCCTTTGCCGAGTTGCTCAACCAAGAGGCGCTGGCCCTGCAGGCAGACGGCGTGGACATCGTCCAGTTTGATGAACCTGCCTTCAACGTCTACATGGAAGACGCCGCCGACTGGGGCGTCGCCGCCCTGGAGCGCGCCGCCCAGGGGCTGACCTGCAAAACCGCAGTGCACATTTGCTACGGCTACGGTATCGCCGCCAACAGGGACTGGAAAAACACCCTGGGCCACGAGTGGCGCCAGTACGAAAAAGTGTTTCCCGCGCTGGCCAAAAGCAGCATCCAGCAAGTCAGCCTGGAATGCTTTCACTCGCACGTGCCCATGGACTTGATGGCTTTGCTCTCGGGCAAGGAAGTGATGGTGGGCGTGATTGACGTGGCCTCTGATGTGGTGGAAACCGCCGAAGAAGTGGCCGACACCATTGGCAAAGCACTGCAGTTTGTGCCCAAGATGAAGCTCATTGCCTGCACCAACTGCGGCATGGCGCCCATGAACCGCGACATCGCCTTGCGCAAGCTCGAAGCCTTGGCCCAGGGCGCAGCCCTGGCCCGCCAACGTTACGCAGGAGCCTGACCATGAACAACGCTCAATCGGTATTGGTCGTAGGCGCCGGTGACGCGACCGGCGGCGCCATCGCCCGGCGCTTTGCGCGCGAGGGCCTCATTGCCTGCGTCACGCGGCGCCAGCGCGACAAGCTCTTGCCCCTGGTAGCGCACATTGAGGCTGAAGGCGGCCAGGCCCACGCCTTTGGCTCGGACGCCCGGATCGAGGCCGAGATGGTGGCGCTGGTCGAAGGCATAGAGCGTGACATTGCACCGATTGCGGTGGCGGTGTTCAACATCGGCGCCAATGTGCGTTTCTCAGTGACGGATACCACCGAGCGCGTGTACCGCAAGGTGTGGGAGATGGCCGCGCTGTCGGGCTTTTTGATGGGCCGCGAGGTGGCCAAAGCCATGCTCAAGCGCGGCCAGGGCACGATTATTTTTACCGGAGCCACCGCCAGTCTGCGCGGTGCTGCGGGCTTCTCGGCGTTTGCCGGGGCCAAGCATGCGCTGCGGGCATTGGCGCAAAGCATGGCACGCGAGTTAGGGCCCCAGGGCATCCACGTGGCGCACACGGTGATTGACGGCGCAATTGACACCCAGTTCATTGCCGAGAACTTTCCGGCGCGCTACGCCCTGAAAGACCAGGACGGCATTCTTAACCCGGACCACATCGCCGAGAGTTATTGGCAACTGCACCGCCAGCCCCGCAGCGCCTGGACGCACGAGCTCGACTTGCGCCCATGGATGGAAAGCTGGTAAGCCCGCGTCCCTCACAACACAAGGAACTTGTATGCAAAAAACCGTCGAATTTTTCTTTGACTTTGGCAGCCCCACCACCTATTTGGCGCACACGCAGTTGGCCCAACTGGCCACAGACACCGGCGCCAAAGTGGTCTACCGCCCCATGCTGCTGGGCGGCGTGTTCAAGGCCACGGGCAACGCCAGCCCGGTGACGGTGCCCGCCAAAGGCCGCTGGATGGGCCAGGACATGGCGCGTTTTGCGACGCGCTACCGTGTGCCTTTTGCCCACAACCCGCATTTCCCTATCAACACGCTCACGCTCATGCGCGGCGCTGCCGGCCTGCAACTGCGCCAGCCGCAAGACCTGATGCGCTACGTCGACGCCGTCTTTAACGCCATGTGGGTGCAGCCGCGCAATATGGGCGCGCCCGAAGTGCTGGCCGAGGTGCTGGGGGCGGCAGGCTTTGGCGCCGGGCCCTTTATGGCGCTGGTGGCCGACCCCGAGGTGAAGGCCGCGCTGGTGGCCACCACCGAAGAGGCCGTAGCGCGCGGTGCCTTTGGCGCGCCCACGTTTTTTGTCGGTGAGCAGATGTTTTTCGGCCAGGACCGGCTTGATTTTGTGCGCGAGGCCCTGGCCTAGGCGCGCTTGGGGGCCAGGCCCGGCGGTTTAATAGCCGTTCGCGTGCGCCTCAATGCGGTTGCGGCCCCGGCTTTTGGCCTGGTACAGCGCGGCGTCCGCACGGGCTACCAGAGCGTCGGGGCTTTCGCCAGCAGCCATTTCGGCCACGCCACCGGAGAGCGTGATACGGCTGAGCTTGTCCCCACTTTTGCGCCGTGTGAGCGACATGCCCTCTATCGTGGCGCGCAGCATATTGGCCAGTTTCAGGGCCACCGGCAACTCGGTTTGGGGCAGCAATATCGCAAACTCCTCCCCCCCGTAGCGCGCCGCCATGTCGCCACTGCGTACGCCCTGCCCCAGCGTTCGGCCCACCACACGCAAGACATCGTCGCCCACTTGGTGACCGTAGGTGTCGTTGAACACCTTGAAGTGGTCAATGTCCATCATCACCATGCAGTAGCGCAGGCCATCGGTCTGCGCCTGCCGGGCCAATCGTGCGATTTCTGTATCAAAGGCCTTGCGGTTGCACAGCGCTGTGAGGCTGTCGGTGAGCGACTGCTTGCGCACCGCCTCCAGATCGGCCGCAAGTGACTGCATCACCTGCGAGGACTGCGCCAGCGCGTCCTCGAGTTCCTGGTTGTGGGCCAGCATGTCGCTGGTGTTGTCCAAGACGGTGCGCAGAGCGCTACGAACACTCTCGCTGTCGCCGGGCGCGCCGAACTGGCGGGCTGCGGATTGCAGGACTTCCTTGTATTGGTGGGTGGCCGCGCGCGCCGCATCGACCCGGCCGCTCACACCCGTAAGGGTGGCCTGAATGCGCGCGCCGGTTTCACGCACGGTTTCGTTGTTTTTAGCCTCACTCAAAAAGCGTTGGTGCAGGTCCTCGCACAGCATATTGGTAATCGGCTGCTGCGCAAAGGACACGGTATCGAGCGCGTGCACCACGTCAAGATGCGTCTGCGCATAGTAGGCAAACCACAGCGCATAGTTCTGCGGCACGGGCGAGAGCGACTCTTGCTGCAGCCGTGCCAAGGCCTGGTTGGCGTGGCGCGCGGATGCGTCTTCAGAGCGGAAATACGCGGGCCAGCGGGGCGGGTCTTCTGGGTTGCTCATCGCGGACGTGGTCACATGGATAGAGGGGCTCGGTGCGATTGCCATGGTGGGGGATTTTGCCGCGCACAATGCACATAAAGTTGAATTTACCAATTTATTTGCGTTATTTTTACTGAATTTAACAAAATTGCGGGCGCTATGCGCTTGACAAGACAGCGACACCGGCAAAATCTGCTGCGCTAAAGCGGGCAGTGGGCGCATGGATAATGCGCGTCACTCACCAGAACCAGAGACTTTCACCATGCACCGTGTCGCCATCAGCAGTACCGGCCTGTTTACGCCGCCCGAGACCATCACCAATGCGGAGTTGGTCGAGGCCTACAACCAGTACGCCGCCCTGGAAAACACCCGCTACGCCGACGAGATCGCCGCTGGTAGCCGCACGGCGCTGACCGACTCCAACGTCGAATTCATCGAAAAAGCCTCGGGCATCCAGCGCCGCTACGTCATGGACAAGGCCGGCGTGCTCGACCCGACCCGCATGCGCCCGCGTTTTGCGCCCCGGCCTGACACCGAAATTTCCATGATGGCCGAAATCGGGGTGCACGCATGCCAGGCTGCGCTCGACGCGGCTGGCAAAACCGCCGCTGACGTGGACGGTCTGATTTGCGCTGCGGCCAATATGCAGCGCCCCTACCCCGCCATGGGCGTGGAAATCCAGACGGCGCTGGGCATTGAGGGCTACGCGTTTGACATGAATGTGGCCTGTTCCTCGGCCACGTTTGCGCTGGAACTGGCCGTCAACGCGGTGCGCACCGGCCAGGCGCGGGCGATTTTGGTGGTCAACCCCGAAATCACCTCGGCACATCTGGCCTGGAAAGACCGCGATTGCCATTTTATTTTTGGCGACGTGTGCACCGCCATATTGGTGGAGCGCCTCGATCTGGCGCCCGCCGGAGCGTTTGAGATATTGGGTACGCGTCTCTTGAGCACGTTTTCCAACAACATCCGCAACAACCAGGGCTTTATGTCGCGCGCCGAAGACCGCGACCCGGATGACCGCGATCAGCTGTTTCGACAAGAGGGGCGCAAGGTGTTTAAGGAAGTCTGCCCCATGGCGGCCGACCACATCGCAGGCCACCTGGAGTCGCTGGGCTATGTCCCGGCGGACGTACGGCGTTTTTGGCTGCACCAGGCCAATTTGTCCATGAACCAGTTCATCAGCCGCAAACTGCTGGGGCGCGACGCCACACGCGAAGAAGCGCCGGTGATTTTGGACGAGTTTGCCAACACGGCGTCGGCGGGCTCCATCATTGCTTTTCACCGCCACAAGGCCGACATTGAAGCCGGCCAGGTGGGCGTGATTTGCTCGTTTGGCGCGGGCTATTCGATTGGCAGCGTGGTGGTCAAGAAGCTCTGAGCCAAGGCTTTTGCCAAGTTTCTGGCCGCAGCCCAAACACTGCGGCGACCCTGCCTGAGGCTCAAATCCCAGGCCCAGCCCTTTAGGCCAGCGCGCGCTTGAGGCGGATTTCTTCGATCTTGACGCCGCCGATGGACACCGTCTTGGCGCTGGGCATCTCGCGTTTGAATCCGGCGTTGGTGAAAAACTGCATGGCGCGCTCATTGGCCAGGGGGAGCCAGATGCTCACATCGGTGCAGCCTTCCTCGACCAGGCCCTCGCGCGCCGCGTCCCACAAAGACAAGCCCACGCCCAGGCCCACAAAGTCGGCGTCTACGTAAATAGACCAGATCTCGCCCATGGTTTGCTTGGTGCCTTCGTCGCGACTGCGGTCAAAGCCGACAAAACCCACGATGCGCTCGCCGTGCAAAGCCACGTGGACTTGGGGCTCGGCGTATTCAATGGCTTCGCGCCAGTAGGCCTGGCGCTTGTCCAGCGCCATGAAGGGCACGGTCACGTCGCCCAAGAGGCCACGGTAGGCGTCCTGGACGGTGGCGTTGTGGAGTTCAGCGATGACGCGCGCGTCGCGCAAGGTAGCGGGGCGCACCGGGAAAACGGAAGTACTGGACATGAATTAAGGCGAAAAACCTGGAGTTGCGAAAAATGCGAAGGGCGATTGTCGCAGGATCGCACCAATGCTTAGGGAGATTCCCCTTGCACGCGCGGCGATGAGCGGCCCAGAATGCAGCCAACATTGGAGGAGAAAACACGATGCACCCTCAGCCCATCACGGCGGACCCCGCAAACTTTCCGGTGCAGCGCCTGTGCCACTGGGCGCAGCTCACGCCAGACAAGATCTACCTCACGCAACCGCTGGGCCAGGGCGCGGTGCAAGACATCACTTGGGCGCAAGCCGCCGACCAGGTGCGCCGCATCGCAGCATGGATGCAGGCCCAGAACTGGCCTGCGGGCAGTCGCGTGGCCATTGTCGGAAAAAACAGCGCGCATTGGGTGCTGGCTGATCTGGCCATTCTGATGGCCGGCCACATATCGGTGCCGATCTACCCCACCTTCAACGGCGAGGCGCTGGCCTACATTCTGGAGCACAGCGAGTCGCGCGCCTGCTTTGTGGGCAAGATGGACGACGGCAGCAGTTTGGGCAGTGTGCCGGCCGGGGTAGCGCTGGTTGCCATGCCGCTGTCGCCTGCGGGCGTGGACGGGCTGCAGTGGGACGCGTTGCTGCGCCAGCACGCGCCGCTGAACGGCACGCCGTACACCAAGGCCCACGACATATGCACCATCATTTACACCTCGGGCACCACCGGTAGACCGAAGGGCGTAGTGCAAACCTTTGGCGCCATGGCCTGGGGCTTGGCCAGCGCCACGCGGCGCATCCATCTAAGCGCCAGCGACCGCTTTATTTCTTACCTGCCGCTGGCACACGTGGCCGAACGCATGCTGGTAGAGCAGGCTTCGCTGCGCTTTGGTGGCCAGGTTTTTTTTGCCGAAAGCCTGGACACGTTTTTGGCCGATTTGCAGCGGGCGCGCCCCACCATCTTTTTCTCGGTGCCGCGCCTGTGGGTCAAGTTCCGCCAGGGCGTGTTGGAGCAGGTGCCCGCGCATCGGCTCAAGCTGCTGCTGTCGATTCCCTTGCTGGGCGGATGGGTGCGGCGCAAAATTCTGGCTGGCCTGGGGCTGGAGCAATGCCGGCTCGCCGCCGGTGGCGCAGCGCCCATGCCGGCCGATGTGCTGGCATTTTTTCGGGGACTCGGCCTGGATTTGATCGAGGTTTACGGCATGACGGAGAACTGCGGCGTCTCGCACTCCACCCTGCCTGGCGGCACGGGCGTAGGCTCGGTGGGCCTGCCCTATGAAGGCGTAGAAAGTCGCATTGTTGCTGAGAGCGGCGAAATACAAATGCGCTGCCCGGCGCTGATGCAGGGCTACTTCAAAAGCCCGGACCAAACCGCACAAACCCTGACCGCCGATGGCTGGCTGCGCACTGGGGACAAAGGCCGCTGCGACGCGCAAGGCCAGCTCACCATTACCGGGCGTGTCAAAGACATCTTCAAAACCAGCAAGGGCAAGTACGTGGCGCCCGCGCCCATCGAAGACCTGCTCATCACCCACCCCGACATCGAGGCCTGCGCCGTCACTGGCGCCAACCTGGTGCAGCCGCTGGCGGTGGTGATGCTGTCGCAAGAAGCCGCCCAGCGCAGCCAG
>CANFNE010000107.1 GCA_947448105.1 Burkholderiales bacterium | reverse complement strand
TGGTGCCCGGGGCCGGACTCGAACCGGCACGCCTTGCGGCGGGGGATTTTGAGTCCCCTGAGTCTACCAATTTCACCACCCGGGCAGTATTCGGTGGAATCGCATTATGGCACAGCGCGGCGGGGCGCGGAGTGCGCCTTGGCCTCAGTCTTTTTGCACCGCCAGGTCGTGCAAGTGGAACATGCGTTGCAAAAAGTGCGCGATTCCGCCTTCAACATGGGATTGAAGGGCCAGGCTGCTGGTGGTCTTTGCCAAATGCCGAATGTCGCGGGCACCGCTGCTCGTGGGTGCATATTCGGAAATGGCTTTATGGTGTTGACTGGCTTCCACCATCAATTCGTCCTGCTTCAGACAGCCCAGGTAATGCAGCGAGCGCTGGAGAAATTTGGTGGAAATCAGGTTCAGATGGTCGAACAGTTGTTTTCCCTCGGCCTCGCTTTGGGTTCCATTGACGATGAGGTGGAGGTCTTCGAGTTGGTAGTCGCTGCACAGCACCTTGATCATGGAGTAGGCGTCGGTGAGGTCTGCGGCGTCGTGGTGCACAACTAAAAAGCGCCGACTGGTGCTGGCCATGAACGACAAGACCGACCTTTCGGTCCCCGGCGGCATGTCCACAATCAGGAAATCGAGGTCGGCTTCCAGGTCGCTGAAACCTTGCAGCGCGTGCTTGGCCTGGGGCGGCGAGAGCGTGGTCATGTCCCGTATCGCGGTGGCGCCGGCGATCAACTGAATTCCGTAATGGCGCTTGAGGATGATTTCCTTGAGCGTCTTTTTCCCGGTCAAAAAGTCTTCCAGTTTGAAGGGGCAGGGCGAACCCAGCGCCGTTTGGGCATTGGTCTTGCTGGTGTTGGCGTCCAGAATCATGACGCGGTAGCCCATGTCGTGCAAGGCGACCGCGAGGTTGACCGATACCGTGGTCTTGCCGACGCCGGGTTTGGCGCTCGTGATTCCTATGACCTGCGTATGCCGTGGTTTTTCAATGTCGTGCATGCCCCGTAGCCCTAATGCTATAAATTTTCACTAAAGTAATGATACTTTTTTATTTTACAAATATTGTATTGAAATTGATAAATTAGAAAAATTGGAGCAACTCTTTGACGCGGTGCGTTGCAAATCCGCCGTGGCGGGCCGGTCTTGGGGTCTGGGAATCGCGCCGATCAGGGTCGCGGCTGGTACTGATCGGGTGGTGGCTTGGCGGCCTATACTGGAATCACACGCTGTGAAGGAGCCGACTATGGGGGGATTTTCCTTGTACCACTGGTTGATTTTTGTAATTCTGGTCAGTCCCATCGTCGTGGGCGTGCTGTTGCTAGGTTTGCAAAAGCCGGTGCGCATCTTTCACGCTGCGTCGGGGCTGGTCAAAACCGGACACATCGGCTACAGCTGGACCTATTTGCTGTTTGGCTGGTTTGTGCCGCTGGTACGGGGTGAGCTTGGCGTGGCGGTCTTGCACCTGATTATTACGATCGTGTCTGCCGGTCTGTCGCAGCTGATCTTTGCCTTTATCTACAACCGCCAGTACATGAACCGTATGCTGACCTCGGGTTGGCGGCTGGACCCGAGTGATCCCCTCTACGAGCTGGCCAAGCGGGTCTTGTACATCCAAAGCGACCGGGGCCCGGTCTAGACCCAAAGTATTGCTGCTTCGGTTACGTCCGTGCAATGGCGCCGTGTTCAGGGACCCGTTTTGATGGTTTGCTTGATCTTTTTGTCGATCGGCGTGCGGCAATGCGCGGCGCCCGCGTTGCCATAGACCACGACGATCTTGGTGTGGTCCGTGTCGCGGCAGATGTACTGGCACACCAGTTGACCTTTGGGTGAGACTTCGCTGCTGTCCATATCGCAGGTGGTGTCAATGATCCGAAAGGGCTTGACGGGCATGGGCGTTGCGGCCAGTGCTCCGCTGCACAGTGCCATTGACAAGAGCCAGGCGGTAGTTGTGAATGCCAGGGGCGCTAATGGGTGTTCTTTCATGGGGGCCGATTCTGAACCGGTATGACCTTGGCGTCAAAGCCAGAGGACAAGTCCAGCGACAATCCGGCTAGTTCAGTCCTCGCGCGCGTTGCGTTGTGCGTTCAAATAAATCCCTTACGTGTCTTCCCTGCCTTCAACAAGCCCCTCCGTGATGCCGCTGCCGTCCATGGCGACCGGCCTTGCCATGGCCTTGCTGGGCGCGGTGGCATTTAGCGGCAAGGCCATCATCGTCAAGCTCGCCTACCGGCACGGCGTGGATGCCATCAGCTTTTTGATGTTGCGCATGCTGCTGGCCTTGCCCTTTTTTGTGGCCATGGCCTGGTGGGCGGGTCGGCCGCGCCGGGGTGTGGTCCCACCCGTGTTGACGCGCAAAGACGCGCTCGGCGTGGCCTGGCTGGGTTTTACCGGTTACTACCTGGCCAGTTTTCTGGATTTTGCCGGGCTGGCCTATATCAGTGCGTCCTTTGAGCGCTTGGTCCTGTACCTCAATCCCACCTTGGTGCTGATTCTGGGCGCCTTTTTGTACCGGCGGCGCATCAGTGGTTTTCAGTGGGCCGGTCTGGCCATCAGTTACGGCGGCGTGTTGCTGGTGTTTGGCCATGAGGTGCGCCTCACGGGTGACGATGTGTGGCTGGGCGCGGGCCTGGTGTTTGGCAGCGCGGTGAGCTACGCCTTGTATTTGTCTTACAGCGGCGAACTGGTGCGCCGCCTGGGCGCGCTGCGCCTGGTCGGGTTGGCGAGCTGCGTGGCCTGTGTGTTTTGCATCGGCCAGTTTGCCTTGCTGCGCCCGGTGTCTGGCTTGCTGGCCTTGGACGCTTCGGTGTGGTGGCTTTCCGTGGTCAATGCCACAGCCTGCACCGTGGTGCCGGTGGTGCTGGTGATGCTGGCCATTGAGCGCCTGGGCGCCGCTTTGGCGGCGCAGGTCGGTATGGTCGGGCCGATGTCCACGCTGGCCATGGCGGCCTTGTTTTTGGACGAGCCGCTCACGCCTTGGGTGCTGGGCGGCACGGTATTGGTCATGGGTGGCGTTTTTGTCTGCACCCGCAGCAAAGCGCCTGTACACACATTTCACAAGGGGTAAAGCATGGATTTGGGATTGAAAGGCAAGTGGGCTTTGGTGTGCGGCGCGAGCCGGGGTCTGGGCTGGGGCTGCGCGCATGCGCTGGCGCAAGAAGGTGTCAACGTGCTGATGGTGGCGCGCCGGGCCGATGTGCTCAATGCCGGGGCCGCAGACATCCGCGCCTCGCTGGGCGCGGGCAACAGCGCGCAAGTGCAGGTCTGCGCCCAGGACATCACCACCGAGGCCGGGCGCGCCGCAGTGTTTGCCCTGCGCGGCGACTTTGACATTGTGGTGACCAACGCCGGCGGCCCGCCCTCGGGCAGCTTTCGGGACTGGGAACGTGCCGACTGGATTCGCGCGGTGGATGCCAACATGCTTACGCCCATCGAACTGATCAAAGCCACGGTGGACGGCATGGCCGCACGCGGCTTTGGCCGCATCATCAACATCACCTCGAGCGCGGTCAAGGCGCCGATCGACGCGCTGGGCCTGTCCAACGGCGCGCGCAGCGGCCTGACCGGTTTTGTGGCCGGCCTGGCGCGCAGCGGCATTGCGGCCCAAGGCGTAACCGTCAACAACATCTTGCCCGGTGCCTTTGACACGGACCGGCTTAACGGTCTGTTTGCCGTGGCCGCGGGCAAAACTGGGCAAACGGTAGACGCGCTGGCGGCCCAGCGCCGCAAAGGCATTCCGGCCCAGCGTTTTGGCACACCGCAGGAGTTTGGCGCCCTGTGTGCGTTTTTGTGCAGCCCCATGGCGGCCTACATCACCGGGCAAAATCTGCTCATTGACGGCGGCGCCTTTGCAGGCACCTTTTAGCGCCGGTGCCTGTGTGACACGCCCGATAATCCAGCCTTTTCTTCCTCACCAACCCTGACTTCGGAGCCATTTTCATGACATCCCAGCTTTCGCGTTCTATCCAAATCGACCAGCACGGCGGCCCCGAGCACATGCGCCTGGTGCATATCGCGGTGGGAGAGCCGGGCCCGGGCGAAGTGCGCATTCGCCACCACGCCGTAGGTTTGAACTACATCGATGTTTACCAGCGCAGCGGTCTGTACCCTATGAACCTGCCAGTCCAACTGGGCATGGAAGCCGCGGGCGTGATTGAAGCGGTGGGCGCTGGCGTGACGCATTTGCAGGTGGGCGACCGCGCTGCCTATGCCAGCCAGCCACCTGGCGCCTATTGCGAGCGCCGCGTCCTGCCCGCCAAGTGCGTGTGCAAGCTGCCCGATGCCATCAGTTTTGAAACGGGAGCGGCCATGATGCTTAAAGGCATGACGGCGCAGTACTTGCTCAAACGCACCTTGCCGCAGGGCGGCGTCAAGGCCGGTGACTTTGTGCTGTTCCACGCCGCCGCCGGTGGCGTGGGCCTGATTGCCTGCCAATGGGCCAAGGCCCTGGGCCTGCAACTGATAGGCACCGCAGGGTCTGACGCCAAGTGCGCACTCGCGCTGCAAAACGGCGCCGCCTTTGCCATCAACTACAGCAGCGAAGACTTTGTGGCGCGCGTCAAAGAAATCACCGGCGGCAAGGGCGTGAAAGTGGTCTACGACTCGGTGGGCAAAGACACTTTTGACAAGTCGCTCGACTGCCTCGCGCCCTTTGGCCTGATGGCCAGTTTTGGCAACGCTTCGGGCCCGGTCGCACCGGTGGCGCCTGGCATTTTGGGCCCCAAGGGCTCGATTTACCTCACGCGCCAGACGCTGTTCACCCATATTGCCACGCGCGAAAGCACGCAGGAAATCGCCGACGACCTGTTCGAGGCGGTGACCAGCGGCAAAGTGACGATCCATATCGACCAGCGCTACCCCCTTGAAAACGTGCAGCAGGCCCACCGCGACCTGGAAGCGCGCAAGACCACGGGCTGCACCATCCTGACGCTGTAAGGCGGCTGGATGACAGCGCTTGCGCCAACGCTGGCGCGGCACATCCGCTGGGCGATACTCCTCAGCGTACTGGTCAACGCAGCGTCGCTTTTCACACCCATCATCAACGAGGGTGACTCGGTGCTGTACGCAGCGCTGTCGCAGCACATCGCATTGACGGGCAACTGGGGCGACCTGGTTCTGGACAATCTGGATTGGCTGGACAAGCCGCATTTCCCGTTTTGGGTGACAGCGCTGTTTTTCAAGCTGGGCGGCGTCAGCACTTTTAACTACATCCTGCCGGGTTTTTTGTTCCACCTGCTGGGCAGCTATTACACCTACCGCATCGCCCGCATGTTTTACGGGCGCGAAGTGGCGCTGCTTGCGCTGTTGATGGTGGTGTCCACCTACCACCTGATGTACACGTCGAGCGCCATCAAGGCCGAGGCGTTTTTGACCGGCAGCATCACCGCCGCCTGCTACTACTGGCTGCGGTATGACGCGCAGGCGAAGGCCAAATACCTGCTAGTTGCAGCCGTATTCAGCGCTATTTCGGTGATGACCAAAGGCATTTTCACGCTCATCACCATCGCCAGTGGCCTGGCCTGCATGTGGATTTACCGGGGCCAATGGCGCAATTTCTGGAGCGCCAAGTGGCTGTTGGCGCTGGCACTCTCGCTGCTGTTTACTTTTCCCGAAGTGCTGGCGCTGTACCTGCAGTTTGATGCCCACCCTGAGAAAGTGGTGTTCGGCAAAACCGGAGTGTCGGGCATCCGCTTCTTTTTGTGGGACAGCCAGTTTGGCCGCTTTTTTAACTCCGGCCCGATCAAGAACCAAGAAGGCACGCCGCTGTACTTTGTTCACGTCTTCGTCTGGGCTTTTTTGCCCTGGGTAGCGGCGTTTGTGGCGGCAATGATTTCTGGTGTGCGCGGATTTGCCGGCCAAAGCGTGGACCTGCGGTCCCCATTCGTTTTCTTGTGTGGTGCGTTCTTTGTCACCTTTGGCTTGTTCAGCGCTACGGCTTTCCAGCTCGATTACTACACCGTCATCCTGTTCCCGTTTGCGGTCATCCTGTGTGCCAACTACCTGGCGCAGTGGCTGCAGCGCGCAGGCACGCCGTTCTTTGTCGCCCAGATCGGCATGATCGGGTTCACGCTGGCGCTGACCTTTGCGCTGGCCGTGTACGTGGCCAATGCCTGGCTGCTGGGCGCCATGGTGGCTTTAGCGCTGGTACTGGCGGGCTATGCGGTGGCGCAGCGCCAGCACGTCCGCAGTTTTACAGCCGTGATCTACCCGGTGTTTGCGGTCTGCATGCTCTACATTTTTCTGGAGACGATGACGCTCACCGCTTATTTGAAATACAGCGTCGCCTACAACGTGGACAAGCTGCTGGCGCAAGACCGCAGCACGCCGGTCTATGTCTACCAGCTCGACCCCATCGTGGCCTGGGAACTGGGCATTTACCGCAGCGCGCCCAGCATGGGCGTGCAAAGCGCCTCCGCCTTGCCGCGCAGCGGCGCGCCGTATTTGTTGCTGGTGAAAGACGCGCACATACCTGCATTGGCAGGCTTGGGTTCCCCGCAACTGCTGGCCCACGGCGACTGGGTGGACCATAAAACAGGCACCCTGCCGCGCCAGTTGAACCTGGCTAAGGGCGTGGAGCCGCTGGAGCGCATGAGCCTGCTCCGGGTGACGCCCGCGCCCTAGCGCGCATTTGGCGGCCTTAGTGCCCCCGGCGCACGCGCAGCAGTTCGTCCAGAATCAGGCAGGCCGCGCCCATGGAGATGGCGCTGTCGGCCAGATTGAAGGCCGGAAAGTGCACGCCGGCCCAATGGAAGTCCAAAAAGTCCACCACATAGCCATAGAGCACGCGGTCAATCACGTTGCCAATGGCGCCCCCCAAAATGCAGGCCAGCGCAAAGCCAAACAAGCGCTGACCGGCATGGTTTTTCAGCATCCAGACAATCAGCACCGCCGCCGCCACGCCCAAGCCGGTAAAAAACCAGCGCTGCCAGCCCGAGGCGCCGGCCAGAAAACTGAAGGCCGCGCCCGCGTTGTGCACCCGCACCAGGTTGAAAAAGCTGCTGACCATGCGGCCTTCGCCAAGCTGAAAGCTGCCCAAAACCAAAATCTTGGTGAACTGGTCGGCCAAGACCAGCACCAGTGCCAGCGCCAGCCAGTGCAGCAGCCCCAGGCCGGCGGCCTGACCGCGCCGTGCCATCAGGCCACCGTCCGGCTTTCGCCGGTGCCAAACAGATTGCTGACACAGCGGCCACAAATGCCTGGGTGCGACGCGTCTGCGCCCACATCGTCGGTGTAATGCCAGCAGCGCTCGCACTTGGTGGCGGTGGTGGCAGAGGCCGCAATGGCCAGGGCCTCGCCCTGCACCAGCGTGACGGTGGAGGTGATGAACACAAACTTCAGGTCCGTGCCCAGGCTGTGCAGTAGCGCAAAGTCGGCGGGCTCCAGCGTGAGACTCACCTGTGCTTGCAAGGAAGCGCCTACGTGGCCCGCCGCGCGCAGCACTTCGATGTCTTTGTTGACTGCCTCGCGGATTTCGCGAATCCGCGCCCACTTGGCCAGCAGTGGCGCGTCGGCGGCGGGCAGGTCAACATAGGTGTCCATAAAGATGGATTCGCGCGTGGCGCTTGGCGTTTTACCGGCCTCGCCCAGCGTGGCCCAGGCTTCTTCGGCAGTAAAGCTCAGGAAAGGCGCCATCCAGCGCAGCATGGCTTGGGTGATGTGCCACAGCGCGGTTTGCGCCGAGCGGCGCGCCAGCGATTCGGGCGCCGTGGTGTAAAGCCGGTCCTTGAGCACGTCGAGGTAAAACGCGCCCAGGTCTTCCGAGCAGAAAATCTGCAGCTTGGACACCACCGGGTGGAACTCGTAGTCGGCAAAGTGCGCCAGGATGTCGGCTTGCAACTGGGCGGTGCGGGCCAGGGCGTAGCGGTCAATCTCCAGCAGTTGGGCTACGGGCACGGCGTGAACTGAGGGGTCAAAGTCGCTCACATTGGCCAGCAAGAACTTGAGCGTATTGCGCACCCGGCGGTAGGTGTCCACCACGCGGGCCAGAATTTTGGCGTCAATGTTCAGGTCGCCCGAATAGTCGGTCGCTGCCACCCACAGGCGCACGATTTCGGCGCCCATCTTGTCGGTCACCTCTTGCGGAGCCACGGTGTTGCCCAGGCTTTTGCTCATCTTGCGGCCTTGGCCGTCGGTGGCAAAGCCGTGGGTCAGCAGGCCTTTGTAGGGCGCGCGGTCGTAC
>CANFNE010000106.1 GCA_947448105.1 Burkholderiales bacterium | reverse complement strand
CTGCATGAGCGCGGCCATGCGCATGTCGGCGTGGGCGTCAAAACGAAAGTGCCAGAAGCTGCATTTTTCGTTGGTCAGCGACGGGTCTACCGCCGAGTAGTTCAAAAACAGCACGCGCTTATTGGGCTCGCGCTCGTTGTGTTTGTTGATGGCGTCAATGAGCGCCGCCGCCGTGGCAGACGAATTGCCTTGAAGCACAAAGCGCGCGCCGCCGTCAATGGCCAGGCGCAGGTTAGACAGCGCCTCTTCGGTTTGGCCCTTGCTGTCCATGCGCTCTAAGGCGAGCAGTTGCTTGGGCGCGGTGCCGCCCGCAGATGCCACTCCGCCACGCGCGTTCACCCGTTCTACCGCCCACGCCAGGTTGCGAAACACGGCTTCACCGCCGTTGGCGTTGGCGCCGCTCAGGCCTTCGATCAAGGCCAATTTAAGGGGCGCAGGCATCTGCGTTTGCGCGATAGACGCGCCGCCCAGCAGGCAAAAAAGCAGCGCACATAGCGCCAACGAAAGAGATTTCAAGGGTCGGGGGAGAAGAATAAACATGCAGAAAAAAGCTTGAATTGCCGGGGAATGCGCGCACCTCTGGTCCATGCGGCGCCCACTGTGGGGGCCGCGCAGTGTACTTGGAGTGTTTATGTTTTTTGCTACCGCCCCCTCCCCTTTGGCCGCTGGTTTTGGCACAGCGTTTGACCATCCGCTGCGCCGCCGGGTCTACGCCCAAACGGGCAACGCAGCAGCGCATTTTTTGGATAAAGCTGTGGCCGCATCGCGCCAGCCTACGGCACAAGACGCCGCCATGCGCCAGGACGAAAAACAGTTTGTGCTCACGCTCGACGTGCCCGGCATCGGCAAGGACCAGTTGCGCATCCGCATTGAAGGCGCGATTGTTCGCATCGAGTCCAAAGAAGAAGCGCCGCGGCGCTACCGCGCGGCCTATGAGTTTGGCCAGGACATTGACAGCGCCGCCAGCAGCGCCAGTCTGGAAAACGGCGTGCTGACCCTGACATTGGCCAAAGTGGTACCCGTGAGCAAAGTGACTGAATTGGCGATTGCTTAAACAGCGCCAGCCAGGAGCTGCTGCCGCCTAGAGCGCGTGCAGCGGCCAGCGCGGTTTGACGTCAAACGCGTAGTCAAAGCGCGCAGCCTGCAAGCCGCTTTGCAGGCGCATGGCTGCGGCCATGGCGATCATGGCGCCGTTGTCGGTGCACAAATGCAGCTCGGGGTAATGCACGCGCACGCCACGCTTGGCGCATTCGGCATTGAGCTGGGCGCGCAGGCTGGTATTGGCGCCCACCCCACCGGCCACCACCAGGCGCTTGAGGCCGGTGGTTTTGAGCGCGGTGATCGATTTTTTGACCAGCACATCGCAAATAGCCGCCTGGGTAGATGCCGCCAAATCGGCGCGCGCTTGCAGGGGCAAATGCTCAAAGCCCGGCGTGGCGCCGGAGGCCAGTTTGACGCCCGAAGCCGAACCGTTCCAGGCCACGTCGCCCTGCGCTGCCACCATTTTTTGCGATTGCACCAGCACGGCGGTTTTCAGGCCGGCAAATGAAAAATCCAGATTGCCGCTGTGCAACAGCGGACGCGGCAGGGCAAACACCTGCGGGTTGCCGTGCGCGGCCAGCGCGGCCAGCGCCGGGCCGCCAGGGTAGCCCAGGCCCATGAGCTTGGCGGACTTGTCAAAGGCTTCGCCTGCGGCGTCGTCAATGGTTTCGCCCAGCAGCTCATAGCGGCCCACGCCGTCCACCCGCATCAGTTGCGTATGGCCGCCTGAGACCAGCAGCGCCACAAACGGAAACTGCGGCGGGTCGGCGCTCAAAAAGGGCGAGAGCAAATGGCCTTCCAGGTGGTGCACGCCCAGCACAGGTTTGCCCAGGGCGGCGGCTAGCGCGCAGGCCACACCCGCACCCACCAGCAAAGCCCCGGCCAGACCGGGGCCGCGCGTGTAAGCCACCACGTTCACGTCAGCCAGGCTGCGCTGCGCCTGGGCCAGCACCTGCTCGGTGAGCGGCAGCACGCGGCGAATATGGTCGCGGCTGGCCAGCTCGGGCACCACGCCGCCAAACGCCTGGTGCATTTCCACCTGGCTGTACAAGGCGTGGGCCAGCAAGACCGGCACCTCGCTCCCGCGCAGGGCCACCAGCGCCACGCCGGTTTCGTCGCAAGACGACTCAATGCCCAGCACCAGCGTGGTGGGGGCGTCATCCGACGGGGCTTTTTTGGGGGGAGCGGTTGCGGCAAGCGTCATACAGGGCGCCGAGTTTAGGGCAGCGCCTGCACGACAATCTCCGCCATGACAAACCCCAGCGATATTGCATCCATCGAACGCGCCACTTTGGATGCGGTGTGCCCGGCCGAAGTGCACGAAATTCCCGGCTGGCTGCTGCCCTTTGACCCCCTGCCAGTGGGCCGCGCGCGAAGCGCGGTGCCGCTGGCGCACACAGCGCTTGCGCTACCCGAATTGCTGCAAATTGAGGCGCACTACCGGCAACGCAACCGCCCCACGGTATTTCGCCTGCCAGAGAGCCTGATCAGCCCAGCGATAGGCGAAGCCCTGCAATCCATGGGCTATGTGGGAACACAGGCGGTGCTGGTGCAAGTGGCCGAACTGGCCGGGCTGCTGCGCCTGGCCCCGCCCGACGCAGCCACCCTGAGCGCAACGCCCAGCGCAGCTTGGGCCTCGGTCTACACCGCAGAGGGCTTTGACCCGGTGGACGGAGCCAACCGCGTGCAATTGCTCAGCCGCAGCCGCCATGGGGTGTACGCGTGTGTGAGCGAAGGCGGCCAGGCGCTGGCGGCAGGCACCGGGTCTATCAGCCAAGGCTGGCTCAGCATCCACGGAATGCGTACCGCGCCCGGCGCCCAGGGCCGCGGTTTGGCCTCGCGCATCCTGGCCGGACTGGCTGCGCACGCGGCAGCGCAAGGCGTGCACCGCGTATTTTTGCAGGTGGAAGATGACAACGTGGTGGCGCAGGGGCTGTACCGCAAGGCGGGGTTTGCGACGGCTTGGCGGTACCACTATTGGCGCAAGGATGCGCAGCTAGGGCAGGCGCCGAAGGTTTGTTGATCCAAGTGCCCGTAGTTACCGACCGACTTCTTTGACGGCACTTGCAAGAGGAGTGATTGAAGCCCAATCCATCACTCCATCGGACGTTATGCGTTAAAGCCGTGTCAGTCGGTAATTTCCAAGCTTAGATTTCAGACCGAACACACCGCAATCCAAGGTGCTGTGCAAACGGATCAAAGTCCCGGTCGCTGTGGAGCAACTCCAGGCCGTCCACAATGCAGCGCGTCGCTATCACCGTGTCAATAGTCTTACGTACTGTGACCCCAAGCGCTCGCAAGCGCCGAAAGTTCCTGGCGGCTTCGATCGCTAGTTCAAAGCCACCCAGGTGAACGGTGTGCAATGTTGCGAGTGTTCGCTTCACTTCGTTGAACTCTCGGTCGGTCGAGCAGCCCTGCAAGACTTCCGCCAGTATCAAGTCTCCAATGGCCAGTGGCGCTGTGCCAAGCAGGGCATCGAGCTTTTCCGCTTGGGGCGTCGCAGTGCCGCGCAAGTAGTCAATCCAGACGCTGGAGTCAACCAGAATCACTTGTCGCGCCTCATGGCTTCCAGGTCGCCCGCCCAGTTCACCGTGCCTTTGAGGCGACGCACCTCGGCCTGTCGCCCGACCTGAAGCAAAGTCTTCAAGCCAAGTTCCACCGCCTCCCGCTTGGTGCGCGCACCAGACGCTTTTAGCGCGTCGGCCATGAGCTTATCGTCAATCACAACGTTCGTTCGCATGTGTGTAATCTCCTCGAAATCGTACACATTTTATAGCTGGACGCGCCCTAGCGCTTGCGGCGAAGCCCAAGTCTTCGCCGACATTCGCCGCTGGACAAGCCCTGTAAAGTTCTGCTGGTCATTTCTAATTGAGCGCCAAAGGGGCGGCGCCCCCCGGCATAAGCTCATACCCCCGCGTTTTCAGCCATCCCCGACAATCACCCCATGGGAATCGGCATTTACCTCAAGGAAATCGGGCGCGGTAAAGAGGGCGCTCGGTCGCTCACGCGCGCGCAGGCCTGCGATTTGTGGGGCCAGTTGCTCGACGGCAGCGTCACCGACCTGGAAGTGGGCGCGTTTTGCCTGGCGATGCGCATCAAGGGCGAAACGCCGGACGAGATGGCGGGCTTTTTGGACGCCACCACCGCGCGCATGCAGCGTGTGCCTGCGGGTGCTAGGCCGCTCGTCGTCATTCCCAGCTACAACGGCGCGCGCAAGCTACCGGTGCTCACGCCGCTGCTGGCGCTGCTGCTGGCGCGCGAGGGTTTGCCGGTGCTGATCCACGGCGTGGCTACCGAAAACACGCGCGTGTTTACCGCCGAAGTGCTGGCCGAGTTGGGCGTTGCGCCGCAAACTGCTGTGGGGCCGATTGCCCCGGGCAGCGTGGCTTTTGTTCCCACCGTGCTGCTGCACCCCGGCTTGCAGCGCCTCTTGGACGTGCGCCGGGTGGTCAACCTGCGCAACTCCGCCCACAGCCTCGTCAAACTGATGAACCCCTGCGCGGGCACCAGCCTGCTGGTGAGCAGTTACACCCACCCCGAATACGCCCAATCCATGGCCGCGACGCTGGCGCTTACCCAAGCCAACGCCTTGCTGCTGCGCGGCACCGAAGGCGAAGCCGTGGCCGACCCCCGGCGCGCGCCCAAGATGCAGGCTTTTATTCACGGCCAAAACGTGCTGTTGCAAGCGCCCCAGTCGGGCACCTTAAGCACGCTGCCCGCGCTGCCCACGGCCATCGACGCGGCGTCCACCGCGCGCTACATCGAAACGGTGCTGGACGGAAGCGAACCCCTGCCCGCGCCCATTGCCCAGCAAGTGGCCCACATCGTGCAACTGGCGTCCCGCCTTTAAAACGACTTTTTCATGTCCTCCCATTCCAATACCCCCGCAGGAAGCGTCACATTGGTAGGCGCCGGTCCTGGCGACCCGGAGCTGCTCACCCTCAAGGCCGTGAGGGCCATTGCCAGCGCCACCGTGCTGCTGGTGGACGACTTGGTGAACGACGCGGTACTGGCCCACGCCGCGCCCAACGCGCGCATTGTTTATGTGGGCAAGCGTGGCGGCTGTGCGTCCACACCGCAGGCCTTTATTGAAAAACTCATGGTCAGCGAAGCCCAGCGCGGCGAGCAGGTGGTGCGCCTCAAGGGCGGCGACCCCTTTGTCTTTGGCCGTGGCGGCGAAGAGGTTGAGGCCTTGCAGGCCGCAGGCATTGCGGTGACTGTGGTCAACGGCATTACCGCAGGCTTGGCGGCGCTGACCAGCCTGAACGTGCCACTCACCCACCGCGAGCACGCGCACGGCGTGGTGTTTGTCACCGGCCACGCCAAACCGGGCGACAGCGGCACCGATTGGGTGGCCCTGGCCCACACCGCGCACCAAGCCAAGCTCACGTTGGTGATTTACATGGGCGTGAGCGGCGCGGCCACCATCCAAAGCGCGCTGCTGCAAGGCCTGCGCGGCGACACGCCAGTGGCCATCATCCAAAACGCCAGCCTGCCTAACCAACGTCACGCCACCGCCACCTTGGCCACGCTGCACGCCACATTGCAAAGCGAGCACCTGGGCAGCCCCAGCGTGATCGTGGTGGGCAATGTGCTGCAAGGCTTGCAAGCGGCGCATGCCGCAGACCCAACGCTAGCGCTGCGCGCCCAGGGCTAAAAACGCGCGCTCAAGGCAAAGTCGCCAGCGCCGACAGCCACACCGCCGCCATCAAAAGCAGCAAACCCGGCAGCACGCGCCAGCGGAAAGCGGGCGTGCCGCTGTAGCAGACGATGACCGCCTTGGTCACCGTGTTGGACGTCAGCGCCGCCAGCACCGCCCAGGGCGTGTCGGCCAGCAGCAATTTGCCGCTGCCCACCAGTGCGCTGACCGAGGCAACGATGGAATGCGCGTCCACCAAGCCCGTCGCCGCAGCGCTGTACACCAGGCTGCCTGCGCCCACCCAGGCGTTCAGCGCGGCCGCCACGAGTGTGACCAGCAGAACAAACGCCGCCAGCGTGAACGTCGTTTTGAGTTCAAACGCATGGCCTTGAACCAGGTCGCCGGGCGCCACCGTGGCCTGCATTGGGGTGCTCAGCAGCAGCGCCAGCGCGTACAGGGCTGCCGCCGCCCCGCCTAACGCGAGAGGCCAGACCAGCATCAAAAAAAGCGGGGGCAGCAGCAGCCACAGCACCAAAGAGAGTTGCACCATGGTCGCCACGGTGGACAGCACAGCCCCGGCGGCGGCACCGCGCAGCTGCAAGGTGTCGCGCGCAGCCAAGCCGGCCATGGAATAAATGGTGGCGGTGCTCGACACAAAGCCCCCGGCCAGGCCGCTCACCGCCAGCCCGTACTGCGCGCCCAGCAGGCGTCGCCCCACATGGCCCATGGCGCCCACGGCCATGATCATCACCACAAAGCGCACCAGGGCGTGCGGGTTGATCGCCCCAAACGGCCCCAGATAACGGTCGGGCGCCAGCGGCAGCGCGATCAGCGCCATGCCCAAAAACAAAATGACGTCGTGCAGCTCCGCCTCGGTCAGCGCCATGCGCACAAAGCGGTGCATCTGGTCGCGCCCGGCCAGCAAAGCCACCAACGCCACGCCAATGCCCGCGGCCATGGCCGGGCGCGTCACGCACAGGGCGCCGAGCAGGCACGTAATCAGCAGCGCCACCTCCGAGGTCAGGCCGGGTTCAGCCTCGACCTTGCGCTGGTAAGCGGCCAGCGACAGGCCACCGACGACCAGCAAGACCACCATAAATACATACGGCTGGTCCAAGGCCACGGCCACGCCACCCACGAGCGCGCTCAGGGCAAAAGTACGAATGCCTGCGGCGCTGCGGTGCTTGTCCGGGCCCTTGCGCCGCTCGCGCTCGGCGCCCACGAGCAGGCCAATGCCCAAAGCCACGCTCAGGTTGAACCACATAGAAATATCGCTTGAATCGAGCATAGGCAGACGGTAGGCGCTAGAGCGCGCTTGTTGATGCATATCAATATACGACGCGCGCTCTGCGACGACCATAGATCCAAGACAAGCCCAGGCCAGATAGCAGCAACTTCCTCTTGCTGCGCCTTCGCCAAACCCCTTCCCCTTTCGGAGATTTCCATGAAAATTTTGATTGCTGTTGATGGCTCTCGTTCCGCCCTGCGCGCGGTGAAATACGCCACCACACTGGCCAAGCAGCTCACAGAAAAGCCACACATCACCCTGGTCACCGTGCACGATGACACCGGCCTGCGCCATCTGGCCAAGCACTTGCCCAAAGACGGCCTGCAAGACTATTTCCGCCAAGTCAGCGAGCGCGACCTCAAACCCGCCCGCAAAGTGCTGGACAAGGCGGATTTACCCCACGACATGGTGATCAAAATCGGCCACGTGGTCGAAGAAATCATGAACACCGGCACCAAAGGCAAGTTCGACATGCTGGTGCTCGGCAGCAAGGGCCGCTCGGGCCTGAGCGATTTGGTGCTGGGCTCGGTGGCACAGCGCCTCATCGCGCTGGCCAAGCAGCCGGTGGTTCTGGTCAAGTAGCCGGGCTGCGCACCGGGGACAGGATGCGAAGCTAGGGCTTTGCCGACCGGTGCCGGCATAGGCACTCTGGCCTGCATTACCATGCGCGCCTGCTTTAACCAGGAAAACGCCCATGGACCTCACGATCAATGGCAAGGCCGTACAAGCCGACGCCCCAGCCGACATGCCCCTCTTGTGGGTGTTGCGCGACCAACTTCACCTGACCGGCACCAAGTTTGGCTGCGGAGTCGCGGCTTGCGGCGCCTGCACCGTGCATGTGGAAGGCCAGGCGGTGCGTTCTTGCGTCACTCCGGCGTCCATCCTGGTGGGCAAAGACATCCGCACCATTGAGTCGCTGGGCAGCGCCGAAAAGCCCCATGCGCTGCAACAGGCCTGGATTGCCGAACAAGTGCCCCAGTGTGGCTACTGCCAAAGCGGCATGCTGATGGCTGCGGCCGCCTTGCTCAAGCGCATCCCCCAACCCACCGACGCCGATATTGATGCGGCCATGAGCAACATTTGCCGCTGCGGCACCTACCAACGGGTGCGCGCCGCCATCCACCGCGCCGCAGGCGCGCCCCAGATTGCCACTGCGCAAGCCGCACCCCTTGCATCCAAGGCAGCGGAGGTGACCGTATGAAGCG
>CANFNE010000105.1 GCA_947448105.1 Burkholderiales bacterium | reverse complement strand
TACGAGGGCCTCAAGGGCGGCCTGGACTTCATGAAGGACGACGAGAACATCAACAGCCAGCCCTTTATGCACTGGCGTGACCGCTTTTTGTTTGTGATGGACGCGGTCAACAAGGCCAGCGCCGAGACTGGCGAAGTCAAGGGCAGCTACCTCAACATCACGGGCGCCACCATGGAAGACATGTACGAGCGCGCCGAGTTCGCCAAAGATCTGGGCTCGGTGGTCATCATGGTGGACCTGGTGATTGGCTGGACCGCCATCCAGTCCATGGCCAACTGGTGCCGCAAAAACGACATGATCATGCACATGCACCGGGCCGGTCACGGCACCTACACCCGCCAGAAGAACCACGGCGTGAGTTTCAGGGTGATTGCCAAATGGCTGCGCCTGGCTGGCTGCGACCACCTGCACACCGGCACGGCCGTGGGCAAGCTGGAAGGCGACCCGATGACGGTGCAGGGCTACTACAACGTCTGCCGCGACAGCTATACCAAGATGGACCTGCCGCGCGGCCTGTACTTTGACCAGGACTGGGCCGACCTGAAAAAGGTCATGCCCGTGGCCAGCGGCGGCATCCACGCCGGGCAAATGCACCAGTTGCTCGACCTGTTTGGCGACGACGTGATTTTGCAGTTTGGCGGCGGCACCATCGGCCACCCCATGGGCATCCAGGCCGGTGCCGTGGCCAACCGCGTGGCGCTGGAAACCATGGTCAAGGCGCGCAACGAGGGCCGCAACATTCTGCAAGAAGGCCCGCAAATCTTGAAAGAGGCCGCCAACCACTGCACGCCGCTGAAAGCCGCTTTGGACACCTGGGGCGACATCAGCTTCAACTACCAAAGCACCGACTCCAGCGACTACGCCGCTACCCCGTCCGTTGCCTGACCCCCGCCCCGCAAGCACAAGGAGAACCTCACCATGATGACCAATCCCACCGGCCGCCTGACGCAAGGCCAGTTCAGCTTTTTGCCCGACCTGAGCGACGCCGAAATCACCCTGCAAATCGAATACGGCCTGCGCCAGGGCTACGCCTGGAGCGTGGAATACACCGACGACCCGCACCCGCGCAACACCTACTGGAGCATGTTTGGCAACCCCATGTTTGACCTGCACGACGCCGCAGGCGTGATGCAAGAACTCAAGGCCTGCCGCGCCGCGTTTCCCAACCACTACATCCGCATGATGGCGTTTGACTCGACCCGTGGCGTGGAGACCATTGCGATGAGCTTCATCGTCAACCGGCCGCCGGTGGAGCCCGGCTTCATGCTCGAGCGCCAAGAAGTGAACGGCCGCTCGCTGCGCTACACCACGCGCGGCTATGGCGCCAACCAGCCCGAAGGTGAGCGCTACAAGGGCTAAGTCCGGCGCGCACTTGCCAACTCCAAAAGCACCGCCATGAACGCCCCGTCCTATTCCATTCCCGGCAGCACGCCTGCGGCGCAAGCCGCGGTCGCTGCGCCCGTGGCTCCCGAGACAGCGATGGACGCCACTGCCGGTGCGCGCTCGGTGGGCGAGGTGCTGGCCGGCTCGCAGGTGGAGGCGGTGTTGCAGGAGTTGGACGACGACTTGGTCGGCCTGGTGCCGGTCAAGGCGCGCATCCGTGACATTGCCGCGCTCTTGGTGATCGACAAGCTGCGCGTCAACCTGGGCCTGACCAGCCAGGCGCCGAGCTTGCACATGTGTTTTAGCGGCAACCCCGGCACCGGCAAAACCACGGTGGCGATGCGCATGGCGCAAATCCTGCACCGCCTGGGCTATGTGCGCAAAGGCCATCTGGTGTCGGTGACGCGTGACGATCTGGTGGGCCAGTACATCGGCCACACCGCGCCCAAGACCAAAGAAGTGCTCAAGCGCGCCATGGGCGGGGTGCTGTTTATTGACGAGGCCTACTATTTGTATCGCCCAGAAAACGAGCGCGACTACGGCCAGGAAGCGATTGAAATCTTGCTTCAGGTGATGGAAAACCAGCGCGACGATCTGGTGGTGATTCTGGCGGGCTACCACGACCGTATGGAAACCTTTTTCCAGTCCAATCCCGGAATGCGCTCGCGCATTGCGCACCACCTGGACTTTCCGGACTACGCGGTGGCTGAGCTGCTGCACATCTCCAATAAAACGCTGGCGCAGCAAAACTACCGCTTTGGTGCGGGCGCCGAAGCGGCCTTCGAGAAGTACCTGGGCCTGCGCATCCAGCAGCCGCAGTTTGCCAATGCGCGCAGCGTGCGCAACGCCTTGGACCGTGCCCGCCTGCGCCAGGCCAGCCGCCTGTTCGCTGACCGTGACCGCGTGCTCACGGCAGACGACTTGCGCACGATTGAGGCGTCTGACATCTTGGCCAGCCGCATTTTTGCTGCGGGCTGAAACAACAAAAAAAACAAAGGAAACCCATGCTGCAAGCCCTGATTTTTGACGTCGATGGCACCCTGGCCGATACCGAATCCGCCCACCGCGAGGCCTTTAACCAGGCCTTTGCCCAGGACGGGCTCGACTGGGTCTGGGACGAGGCCTTGTACACCGAGCTTTTGCACATCTCTGGCGGCAAAGAGCGCATCCGCCATTACTGGAACAGCACGCGCGCTGGCATGCTGGATGTGGCCGGTGACGGCGTGGCGGACACCATCGCGCGCCTGCACGAGTGCAAGACTGCGGCCTATGAAGACCGCGTCAAACAAGGCCAGGTGCAGTTGCGCCCGGGCGTGCTGTCGCTGATTGAATCGGCCCACCGCGCCGGGCTGGCGCTGGCCATTGCCACCACCACTTCGCCGGTCAATATTTCGGCGCTCTTGCGCCAGGCCATGGGGCCGGACTGGCGCCACTTCTTTACGGTGATTGAGGACGCTTCCACCGCACCTATCAAGAAGCCCCATCCCCAGGTCTACCTCCAAACCCTGCAGCGCATGGGCTTGCCCGCCAGCGCTTGCCTGGCGTTTGAGGATTCGGCCAACGGCCTGCAAGCTGCGCGCGCCGCCGCGCTGGCCACCGTCATCACGCCCACCAGCTACACCGCCGACCACCGCTTTGACGGCGCACTGCGCGTCTTGCCCGACCTGGGCGGCGTGGACGTGGCGCAGCTGCGCCAATGGCATGCGCAGCTTTCCTGAATTTCATTTACCCGAGTTGACCTATGCCCCAGTCCTTGCATTCCAAGCGCTCCACCCTGACCCAGTTCCTGATTGAGGAACGCCGCAAATTTCCCGACGCCAGCGGCGACTTCAACGCCCTGATCCTCGACGTCGCGCTGGCCTGCAAGGCCATTGCCCGCAGCGTGGCCTTTGGCGCGCTGGGCGGCGTGCTGGGCGACGCTGACAGTGCGCTGGGCGGCGCCGTCAACGTGCAGGGAGAGACGCAAAAAACGCTGGACGTGCTGAGCAATACCGCCTTTATCCAGCGCACCGAATGGGCGGGCAATCTGGCCGGCCTGGCGTCTGAGGAGATGGAGCTGCCCTACCAAATACCTGCGCAGTACCCGCGCGGTAAATACCTGCTGGTGTTTGACCCGCTCGACGGTTCGAGCAACATCGACGTGAACGTGGCGGTGGGGAGTATTTTTTCGGTGCTGCGCGGCCCGGACACCGGGCGCGACGTGACCGAGGCCGACTTCTTACAGCCCGGCACGCAGCAGGTGGCCGCTGGCTACGCCATTTACGGCCCCACCACCATGCTGGTGCTCACCTTAGGCAACGGCGTGCAGGGCTTCACGCTCGACCCCAACTTGGGCGAGTTCATGCTGACCCACCCCCACATCCAAGTGCCGCCGGACACACAGGAATTTGCCATCAATGCGTCGAACAGCCGCTTTTGGGAGGCGCCAGTCAAGCGCTATGTGGACGAATGCCTGGCCGGCAAAACCGGTGTGCGCGGCAAAGACTTCAATATGCGCTGGATTGCCAGCATGGTGGCCGAGGCCCACCGCATATTGATGCGCGGCGGCGTCTTTATGTACCCGCGCGACACCAAAGACCCGAGCAAACCGGGGCGCCTGCGCCTTTTGTACGAGGCCAACCCGATTGGCATGGTGATGGAGCAAGCCGGCGGGCGCGCGAGCACCGGCGAGCTGCCCATGCTCACCATTGCGCCTGGCGCCCTGCACCAGCGCATTGGCCTGGTGTTTGGCTCGCGCAACGAGGTCGAGCGCATTGAGCGCTACCACCGCGAACCCGCCCCGCAAGCCGAACACAACCCGCTGTTTGCCGAGCGCAGCCTGTTTCGTTTCTGATCTCACCCATAAAAATCCCCGGAGGCTCCATGTCCGAAAAACACCCCATCATCGCCATCACCGGCTCCAGCGGCGCGGGTACCACCTCGGTGACCCGCACGTTTGAGAACATCTTCCGCCGCGAAGGCGTCAACGCCGCCATCATCGAAGGCGACAGCTTTCACCGCCACGACCGCCAGGAAATGAAAATCCGCCTGGCCGAAGCCGAGGCGCAGGGCAACAAAAACTTCAGCCACTTTGGCCCCGAAAACAATATGTTCCCCGAGCTCGAAGCCCTGTTTCGCGACTACGCCCAAACCGGCAGCGGCAAACAGCGCAAATACCTGCACGATCCTGAAGAAGCCGCACCGTACAAGCAAGAGCCCGGCACCTTCACGCCGTGGCAAGACGTGCCGGCCGGCACCGACTTGCTGTTTTACGAAGGCCTGCACGGCGCGGTGGTCACGCCAGAGGTCAATATTGCCAAGCACCCGGACTTGTTGATTGGTGTGGTGCCGGTGATCAATCTGGAGTGGATCCAGAAACTGTGGCGCGACAAATCCAAGCGCGGCTACAGCACCGAGGCGGTGACCGACACCATCCTGCGCCGCATGCCCGACTATGTGAACTACATTTGCCCGCAGTTCATGCACACCCACGTCAATTTTCAGCGCGTCCCCATGGTCGACACCAGCAACCCGTTTACTGCGCGCGACATTCCCTCGCCTGACGAGAGCATGGTGGTGATCCGCTTTGCCAAACCCAAGGGAATCGATTTCCAGTACCTGCGCAGCATGATCGACGGCAGCTTCATGAGCCGCGCCAACACCATCGTGGTGCCCGGCGGCAAGATGGAGTTGGCCATGCAACTCATCTTCACCCCCTTCATCTGGCGCATGATGGAACGCAAAAAGCGCGCGGCATGAACCCATTCGCAAATGCCCCGCGCCTGGTGATGTTTGACCTGGACGGCACCCTGGTCGAAACCGCCCCTGAGATCTGCGACGCGGTCAACGACACGCTGAGCCACTTTGCGCTGGCACCCGTGGCGCAGCAGCAGGTCAACGACTGGATCGGCCACGGCACGCACAACTTGCTCATCCAAGCGCTAGCCTCAAGCCAAGGCCAGACCGAGGCGAACGTGCGTGCGTCTGCTGCTTTGGCCGACATCGGCGCCGTGTTCAAGACCCACTATGCCCAGCGCTGCGGCACCCGCAGCCAGCCCTACGCCGACGTGGTGCAAACCCTGGAACGACTGCGCCAGCGCGGCGCGCACCTGGCCGTGGTCACCAACAAGGAAAGCGCCTACACGCAAACCGTGCTCGACGCCCATGGGCTCACACCGTTCTTTGGCGCTGTGATTTGTGGCGACACCCTGGCCACGAAAAAGCCTGCGCCCGAGGGCGTCTTGGCCTGCCTGGCGCAGTTTGGTGTGGCGGCAGCTGAGGCCTTGTTTGTGGGCGACTCCAGCATCGACGTGGCCACCGCGCGCAACGCCGGCGTGCCGGTCTGGGCCGTGCCCTATGGCTACAACATGGGCCAACCGATTGCAGCCAGCGCGCCAGACCGCATCATTGCCACGATTGGGGCGATTGAATAGCACATGTATTACGCAACGCCGTCGCAAGCCATGTCGCTTACGGTTGGCGTGTGCGTTAGAACTGCCCGGCAAGCGGCTTGTTCCAGTAAACTGAAGCCGTCAGCCAGTCGCCGACGCACCTTTCAAGTCAATAATGGACGCCCAAACCAAAACCGCAACCGCCGCATTTCGTGCCAAGCTGGCGCCCTTGTTTGACGTGCAGCAGGCGATTTTGTTCGGCAGTAGAGCCCGCAAGACCCACCGGGCCGAAAGCGATGCTGACGTTGCCGTCGTGCTGCGCGGTAAGGCCGGTCACTTTTTGGATACGAAGTTTGCGATGGACGACTTGGCTTACGAAGTCTTGCTCGACACGGGCATTCGCATCCAGCCTTTGCCCATATGGATGGACGAATGGGAGCACCCGGAGCACTATTCCAATCCCCGGCTGTTGATCAATATCAAGGCCCAGGGCGTGGTGCTGTGACGCCCGAGGAGCTCTTTGAAAAATCTCTGGTAGCGCTGCGGTCTGCAGATTTGTTGCTTCAGTCCGGTGACTTCGATGGTTGCTGCAACCGCGCTTATTACGCCATGTTTGACGCTGCCCGCGCAGCGCTCGTAGCCGACGGCGGCGTGGATCAAGTCTTGGGCATCAAGTCCCATAGCGGCTTGATTTCATTTTTTAGTTTGCGCTTGGTCAAAACTGGGCGCGTGTCGGTGGAGCTCGGCAAGTCGTTTAACAAGGTCGAGGATTTGCGCCTGCTGGCGGACTACCGCGGCGACGCCTTGGAGCTAGCGCAGGCGCAATGGGCTGTCGAGCAAGCACAATGGTTCGTCCATGGATTGCAGGCTCTTTTCGACGGGAAATAGCGCTAGCCGTGTGGCGCCCGCGCCGCCTATTTCACCAACTGGTTCATTTCAATGATCGGCAGCAGCACCGCCAGCACGATCAGCATCACCACCAGGCCCATGGCCACGATCAAGAGGGGTTCGAGCAGCGTGGCCAGGCCCATGGCGCGGCGCTGCACTTCGGTGCTGAGTTGGGTGGCGGCGCGTTGCAGCATCAGCGGCAACTGGCCGGTTTGTTCGCCCAGGCGGGCAAACATGGCAAGCAGCGGCGGAAAGCGTTTCTTTTGCGCCAGGGCTGAGGCCAGCGGCGCGCCCTCGCGTACTGCGACCAGCGCATCTTGTGCGTCCTGGCGCATGGCTTGGTTGCTCAGGGTGTCGGCGGCGGCTTGCAGGGCTTTGAGGATCGGCACGCCCGCGCCCGAGAGCATGGCCAGGGTGCTGGCAAAGCGCGCGGTATTGAAGCTGCGCGAGAGCTTGCCCACCACCGGAATGCCCAGCCACGCTGCGTCAAACCGGTAGCGCAGCGCACTCGCGCGCAGCGCCAGGCGCAAGCCCACTGAGCCCGCCACCACCGTCAGCAGCAGCAGCCAGCCGTAGTTGCGTACAACGCTACTGACACCGAGCATCAGCACGGTGAGCAGGGGCAGGGCGCGCTTGCTGCCGGCAAACACGCTGGCCACCTGTGGCACCACGTAGGTCACCAAAAAAACCACGATGCACAGCGCCACCAGGCTGACGATGGCCGGGTAAAGCGCTGCACCCAGCAGCTTGGCGTTCAAGGCCTGCTGGTCTTCCAGGTCATTGGCCAGGTGTTCCAGCACGGCGCCCAAGCTACCGCTTTGCTCGCCTGCGCCCACCACGGCCACAAAAATGCCTGAAAACTCGCCAGGGTGGCGCGCCAGCGCTTTGGCAAACGTGCTGCCGCTGTTGACTTCCGCACGCAAATCGGCCACCAGATTGCGCTCGGCCTCGCGCTCGGCTTCGGTGCTCAGGGATGCGAGCGCCCGCTCCAGCGGCAGGCCTGAGGCCACCAGACTGGCCAGCTGGCGCGTCCACACGCTCAGGGCACTGGAATGGAACACGCGGCGGCGAAACAGGCCCGTATTGGCGCCCGCATCACCCTGCGCCCCTGAAGTGACGGCTTCGACTTTGAGCGGCACCAGTGATTGCGCGCGCAACTGCGTGCGCGCGGCTTTGGCCGAATCAGCCTCGAGCGTGCCCCGTTGCAATTGGCCGTCGGCCGTCAGGGCTTCAAAAGCGTAAGCGGGCATGAATCAAAGGCCTTGGGCGCTCAGTCGCGCGTCACGCGCAGCAGCTCTTCGCGCGTGGTGATGCCGGCGTCTACCAGGCGCTGGCCGTCGTCGCGCATCAGCACCATGCCGCTGGCCAGGGCCGCGTCGCGGATGGCAGCTTCGGACGCCTGGTTGTGGATCTGGGCGCGGATGGCGTCGTCGGTCACCAGCAGCTCAAACACCCCGGTGCGCCCGGCGTAGCCAGTGTGGCCGCACTGGGCGCAGCCCGAGCCGCTGCAGGCAGTGCAGCGCTTGCGCACCAGGCGCTGGGCCAGCACACCCAGGAGCGAGGAGCTCAGCAAAAACGGTTCCACGCCCATGTCGGTCAGTCGCGTCACCGCGCTGGCGGCGTCGTTGGTGTGCAGGGTGGCGAGCACCAGG
>CANFNE010000104.1 GCA_947448105.1 Burkholderiales bacterium | reverse complement strand
GGCGTGATGGTCGTTAACCCCGCCCGCCACCCGCACACCAAGGCCGCAGATGCGCAATAGTTTGTGGACTGGGTCACCTCCGCCCCCGGCCAGGCCGTCATCGCCGCCTACAAGATCGACGGCCAGCAACTGTTCTTCCCGAACGCGACGCGGTAAAAATTCCACGGCAGTCCTAGACTGCCACGGCCTGCGGCCTCGCTGTGACGGTACTTCTGCAACCTCGCAGTGACGGGTAACTGGGCCGTCATTGCGAGCGCAGCGCGGCAATCCAATGCGACGATGGACTGCCACGGCCTGCGGCCTCGCAGTGACGGTACTTCTGCAACCTCGCAGTGACGCTATGTCTGCAGCCTCGCGATAACGCTATTGCTTTGGCTTGTCGCTGGCGGGTTTGACACTGCCCCGTCGCACCGGTTGCAGCAACACCACCAGCGCTCCGGCGCCGCCTTGGGCCGGTTGGGCTTGCACAAAGGCCACGACTTCGGCTTTTTGCACCAGCCATCGGTGCACCTTGTCCTTGAGCACCGGGGCCTTGCCCGGCGAGCCCAGGCCTTTGCCGTGCACCACGCGCACGCAGCGTATGCCTTGTTTGTGCGACTCGCGGATAAAGCTGCCCAGCGCGTCGCGCGCTTCGTCGCTGCGCAGGCCGTGCAGGTCAATCTGGCGCTGGATGCTCCATTTGCCCTTGCGCAGCTTTTGCGCCACGTCCAGCCCCACGCCGGGTCGGCGAAAGCTCAAATGCTCGTCGGTATCGAGCAAGGTGCTCACGTCCACCTCGTCGCTGAGCGACTCTTGCAGCGCAGCGGCCGCGTCGCGCTCGTGTTGCAGCGGCAGGGGCGCCGGGGGCGCGGGTTTGATGTCGGCCAGGTCGGTGGGCGGCAAGCGCTGCACTTTGCCCACGGCAGCCTGAAACAGGTTGCGCGACGCCGCCTGGCGCTTGGCGGCCAGTGCAGCGGCGGCTTTTTCAGCTTTGGCTTGGGCGGCAGCTGCGTCAATCTCTTTTTTGAGGCGCTTGAGTTCTGACAGGCCGGCCATTACACCAAGCCCCGCTCGGCCATGGACAGGGACTCGCCCTGGCCCACGATGATGTGGTCGAGCACCCGCACGTCCACCAGGGCCAGCGCGGCTTTGAGGGTTTGGGTGATGGTTTCATCCGCGCGCGAGGGCTGCACCGAGCCGCTGGGGTGGTTGTGCGCCAATACCACGGCGCTGGCCTGGTGGTGCAGGGCGCGTTTGACCACTTCGCGCGGGTAGACGCTGGTTTGCATCAGGGTGCCGCGAAACATCTCTTCCATGGCCACCAGGCGGTTTTGCACGTCCAAAAACAGCACTGCAAACACTTCATGGGCCAAGGCGGACAAATGCAGTTGCAGGTAGTGCTTGACGGCGTCGGGCGAGGCAAACACTGTGCGCTCTTGGAGGCGCTGGGCCATGGCGCGGCGGGCGAGCTCCAGCACCGCCACAATCTCGGCCCGTTTGGCCGGGCCTAAGCCCTTGACGGGCTTGAGATCATCCGCCGTGGCGTTGAGCAAACCGGCTATGCCACCAAAGCCGGGCGCCTTCAATCCGCCTTTGCCGGGTAACTGAAGCAGCTCGTCGGCCAGTTGCAGCACGCCTTTGCCCTGGATGCCGGTGCGCAGCAACAAGGCCAGCAGCTCGGCGTCGCTCAAGGCGCCGGGGCCGCGCGCGAGCAGCTTTTCGCGCGGGCGGGCGTCGGGCGGCAGGTCTTTGAGCGGCATGGCGGGGAAAGGGTGGGGCGCAAGAAGCAGGCCCGGGCGCGGCTGGCCCGCCTGAAGTTTCTACAATGCCCGCAGTTTATCGAGACTTGTATGACCACCAGCCTTCCCCGCATTACCGGGTCGTCGTTTTTGACCCTGCACTACCGCCTGTCCGGCCCGGCGGGCGACATCATCAACACCTTTAACGACAAACCGGCCACCCTAAGCCTGGGCACGGGCGAGCTCTCGCCCGACGTCGAGCGTTGCCTGCTGGGCTTGGAAGAAGGCGCGCACCAGACCTTTGCGCTGGAGGCTGGAGCGGCCTTCGGCCCGCGCCAACCCGAGATGGTGCAATGGGTGGCGGCCAAACTGCTGCGCCAGTTGGGCGACCCGCAGCAGACGTATTCGGTGGGCGACGTGGTGCAGTTCCCCACGCCCGATGGCCAAGGCAGCTACGCGGGCGCGGTGCAAGAGGTTAAAACCGAGGCCGAAGGCGGCGCGGTGCTGTTTGATTTCAACCACCCGCTGGCCGGCCACCCGGTGAGTTTTGAAGTGAAAGTGATTGGCGTCTTATGAACACTTTGGGTACCCATGCTGAAATCTTGCTGGCCGAGCCGCGCGGCTTTTGTGCGGGCGTGGATCGCGCCATCGAGATCGTGGAGCGCGCACTCGACAAGTTTGGCGCGCCTATTTATGTGCGCCACGAGATCGTGCACAACACCTTTGTGGTCAACGACCTCAAGGCCAAGGGCGCGATTTTTATCGAAGACCTGGCCGATGTGCCGCCCGATGCGACCCTGATCTTTTCAGCCCATGGCGTGAGCAAAGCCGTGCAAGACGAAGCGCAGGCGCGCGGCTTTCAGATTTTTGACGCCACCTGCCCGCTGGTGACCAAGGTGCACGTGGAAGTGGCCAAGCTGCACAAAGAGGGCTTTGAGTTCATCATGATCGGCCACAAAGGCCACCCCGAGGTCGAAGGCACCATGGGCCAGCTCGACAGCGGCATCCATTTGGTGGAAGACGTGGCCGATGTGGCGCGCGTGCAACCCGGCCAAACCGAAAAACTGGCCCTGGTCACGCAAACCACCCTGAGCATGGACGACGCGGCAGACATTGCCGCGGCAGTCAAGGCGCGGTTCCCCAAAGTGCGTGAGCCCAAGCAGCAAGACATTTGCTACGCCACCCAAAACCGCCAGGACGCCATCAAGGTCATGAGCCCGCAGGTGGACGTGGTGATTGTGGTGGGCAGCCCCACCAGCTCCAACAGCAACCGCCTGCGCGAAGTGGCACAAAAACTCGGCACCGACAGCTATATGGTGGACCACGCCGACGAGCTGCAGGCCGCCTGGTTTGAGGGCCGCTCGCGCGTGGGTTTGACCGCCGGCGCCTCGGCCCCGGACGTGCTGGTGCAGGCCGTGATTGCGCGCTTGCGCGAACTCGGCGCCGTGTCGGTGCGAAAAATGGACGGCGTGGTGGAAACCATCAAGTTCCCGCTGCCCAAGGGCCTCAAGCGCGACGCAGTCTAAAAAGCCCCCTGGCGCGCCCTAAAATTGGCGGCCCTTGCGCCCCCCAACCCACTCTCTTACCTACCCATGCTTGACATCAACCTGCTGCGCAAAGACCTGGCCTCGGCCGTGGCCCGCCTGGAAACCCGCAAATCGCCCCAAGCCTTCCTGAACGTGGACGCCTTCACCGCCCTGGAGGCCGAGCGTAAATCCATCCAGACCCGCACCGAAGAAATCCAGGCCAAGCGCAACGCCCTGAGCAAGCAAATCGGCCAACTCAAGGCCAAAGGCCCGGCCGGTCAGGCCGAGGTAGACGCTGTGATGGCGCAAACCGCTGACATCAAAGGCGAACTCGACGCCTCTGCTACGCGCCTGGAACACATCCAGGCCGAGCTGCAAACCATGCTGCAACTCGTGCCCAACCTGCCGCACGACAGCGTGCCGCGCGGTGCCGACGAACACGGCAACGTGGTGGTGCGCACCTGGGGCACGCCCAAAGCCATGGACTTTGAGATTAAGGATCACGTGGACCTGGGCGAACCCCTGGGCCTGGACTTTGAGATGGGCGTCAAGCTCACCGGCTCGCGCTTTACCGTCATGAAAGGGCAGTTGGCCCGCCTGCACCGTGCTTTAAGCCAGTTCATGCTTGATGTGCAAACCACCGAGCACGGCTACACCGAGTGCTATACGCCCTACATCGTCAACGGCGACAGCCTGCGCGGCACCGGTCAGTTGCCCAAGTTTGAGGGCGACCTGTTCGCCGCCAAAAAAGGCGGCCAAGAGGGTGAAGCCCAGCCCGACAACACCGCGCTGTACCTGATCCCCACCAGCGAAGTGCCGCTGACCAACTTTGTGCGCGACGTGGTGATGGCAGAGGCCGAATTGCCCATCAAGCTCACTGCGCACACGCCGTGCTTTCGCTCCGAGGCCGGCAGCGCCGGGCGCGACACGCGCGGCCTGATTCGCCAGCACCAGTTTGACAAGGTGGAAATGGTGCAAATCGTGCACCCCGACCACAGCTACGCGGCGCTGGAAGAAATGACCGCACACGCCGAAGCCATTCTGCAAAAACTGGGCTTGCCCTACCGCGTGATGAGCCTGTGCACCGGCGACATGGGCTTTGGCGCGGCCAAGACCTACGACCTGGAAGTGTGGTTGCCCGCGCAAAACACCTTCCGTGAGATCAGCTCGGTGTCCAACTGCGAGGCTTTCCAGGCCCGGCGCCTGCAAGCGCGCTTCAAAAATGCCCAGGGCAAAAATGAATTTGTCCACACCCTGAACGGCTCGGGCCTGGCCGTGGGCCGCACCCTGGTGGCCGTGCTGGAGAACTACCAAAACGCCGACGGCTCGGTGACCGTGCCCGAGGTGCTGCGCACCTACGTGGGCGGATTGGACACGCTGCGCGCCTGATAGAATCGCGGCTTCGCCAACGCGATGCAAACCTAGGAGAGGTGGCAGAGTGGCCGAATGTACCTGACTCGAAATCAGGCGTACCGCAAGGTACCGTGGGTTCGAATCCCACCCTCTCCGCCAGTAAAAACAACCAAAGCCCCCCCGGGGCTTTTTTTGTTTCCGCCCGCTATTTTCAAGCTCGTCTTCAAGCGATGCGTGCCGACCCAAGCGTCCGCCTGCTGCATTGCAGCAAGCCTTTAGAGGGGGATGCGAACGGGCTGCGTGGCCACTCGGGTATAACCGGCGCTGCTGCCCATTTCAACCTTTCATCGCAACTCTTTGCCCTCACCCCATGTCTGAAAACTCCTACCAAAGCGGTCGCCTGGACCTGCCCTTTGTCGGCCACTGCACTTTTGCCAAATCCCCCGCCTGTGTGGACTGGAACGCCATTGACGCCGACGTGGCCGTGATTGGCGTGCCCAACGACATGGGCACCCAGTGGCGCCCGGGCGCGCGCTTTGGCCCGCGCGCTATCCGCGAGGCGTCCACCTTGTTCTCGTTTGGCCATGGCGGCGCCTATGACCATGAAGACGACGTGATGTACCTCACGCGCGACCAGATCCGCATGGTGGACGTGGGCGACGCCGACATCGTGCACACCGACATGGCCAAAAGCCACGCCAACACCGAGGCCGCCATCCGCAAAATTTTGGCCTCGGGCGCCATGCCGGTGGTGCTGGGCGGTGACCATTCCATTCACGCGCCGGTCATCAAGGCCTTTGACGGCCAGGGCCCCATCCACATCGTGCACTTTGACGCGCATCTGGACTTTGTCGACGAGCGCCACGGCGTGCGCTACGGCCACGGGAACCCGCTGCGCCGTGCCTCCGAGATGAGCCACATCAGCGGCATGACGCAGCTTGGCATTCGTAATGTGTCGTCCAGCAACCGCGACGACTACGACGCAGCGCGCGCCGCCGGCTCGCAGATTTATTCAGTGCGCCAGGTGCGACAGATGGGCGTGCAAGGCGTGCTCGACATCATTCCCGAGGCGGCAAACTACTACTTCACCATCGATATTGACGGCTTCGACCCGTCGATTGCGCCGGGCACCGGCACCCCCAGCCACGGCGGCTTTTTGTACTACGAGGTGCTGGAAATCATCCAGGCCCTGGTCAAACGCAGCGGCGGGCGCATTGTGGGCATGGACCTGGTAGAAGTGGCCCCGGCCTATGACCCGGCCGGCGTGACCGCCATTTTGGCGGCGCAGTTGCTGCTCAACACGCTGGGCTTTATTTTTCACGCGCGCCAGGCCAAATAGTCCAAGCAGCCCAAGTAATCCAGCCCGCCTCCCTGACTATCGACCCCATGTTTATCCATCTGCGCCTGCACACCGAATTTTCCGTCGTAGACGGCACCAACCGCGTTGACGAGGTGGTGGACGCCGCCGCCGCAGACGCCCAGGGCGCGCTGGCCATTACCGACCTCAACAACCTGTTTGCCACCGTCAAGTTTTACCGCGCCTGCCGCGCCAAGGGCGTCAAGCCCATCGTGGGGGCCGAGATCATTCTGGAGGGCATGGGCGCCGACCCGCTGGCCACCTCGCGCATGGTGCTGCTGGTGCAAAACAAGCGCGGTTACCTCAATTTGTCCGAGCTGCTGGCGCGCTCATACACGCAAAACACGGGCAAAGCCCAGGTCGCGGCCAAGCTGGCCTGGTTGCAAGAATTAAATGAAGGCCTGATTTGCCTCTCAGGCGCGCAGGCCGGGCCCGTGGGCCAGGCGCTGGTGCAGGGCGACACCGTGCGCGCGCACGAGCTGGCGCTGCAACTCGCAGGCATCTTTACCCACCGCTTTTACCTGGAAGTGCAGCGGGCAGGTCGCGCCGACGACGAGTCCCATGTGGTGTCCACTGCGCAGCTTGCTGCCCGCATGCACCTGCCGGTGGTGGCCACCCACCCGGTGCAATTTGCCACCCCTGACGACTTTGAGGCCCACGAGGCCCGGGTGTGCATCTCGGACGGCGATTTGCTGAGCAACCCCAAGCGCGTGCGCCGCTTCACGCGCGAGCAGTATTTCAAGTCGGCGGCGCAAATGCAGGCCCTGTTTGCCGACTTGTCCTCGGCCCTGACCAATACCGAAGAAATCGCCAAGCGCTGCAACCTGACCCTGGTGCTGGGCAAACCGCAGCTGCCCGAGTTTCCGACCCCGCTGGTGGACGGCGTGCGCATGACGCCCGAGGACTACTTTCGCTACGCCTCGCACGAAGGCCTGAACGAGCGCATGGTGCACCTCTACCCGAAAGAGGACGAGCGCGCCGCGCACATGCCGCGCTACCTGGAGCGCCTGGAGTTCGAACTCGGCACCATCATCAAGATGGGTTTCCCGGGCTACTTTTTGATCGTGGGCGACTTTATCAACTGGGCCAAAAAGAACGGCTGCCCGGTGGGGCCGGGGCGCGGTTCGGGTGCAGGCAGCCTGGTGGCGTATGCGCTCAAGATCACCGACCTGGACCCTTTGCAATACAACTTGCTGTTCGAGCGCTTTTTGAACCCCGAGCGCGTGTCCATGCCCGACTTTGACATCGACTTTTGCCAGACCAACCGCAATCTGGTGATCGACTACGTCAAAGACAAATACGGGAAAGACGCGGTCAGCCAGATCGTCACCTTTGGCACCATGGCCGCGCGCGCCGCCATTCGTGACGTGGGCCGGGTGCTGGATTTTCCGTACGGTTTTTGTGACGGCATCAGCAAGCTCATTCCCAACAAGCCCGGCACCTCGGTCACGCTGCAACTGCCCCCGTCCGACCGCAAAAAGGACGACAAAACCATTTATGCCACCGAGGCCGAACCGCTTCTTGCCGAACGCGAAGACCGCGAAGAAGACGTTAAAACCCTGCTGGAGTTGGCCCGCAAACTGGAAGGCATGACCCGCAACGTCGGCATGCATGCCGGCGGCGTGCTGATCGCGCCGGGCAAGCTCACCGACTTTTGCCCGCTCTACCAGCAGCCCGGCAGCGAGTCGGCGGTGAGCCAGTTTGACAAAGACGACGTGGAGTCCATTGGCCTGGTGAAGTTTGACTTTTTGGGCCTGGCTACGCTTACGATTTTGGAGATCGCGCGCGACTTCATCGTGGCGCGCCACCCCGGCCAGCAAGACTTTGCGTTTGAGAACCTGCCGCTGGACGACACCCGCGTTTACCGTTTGTTCTCAGAAGGCAAGACCGAGGCCGTGTTCCAGTTCGAGAGCCGTGGCATGCAAGGCATGTTGCGCGACGCCAAGCCCACGCGCCTGGAAGATTTGATTGCGCTCAACGCCCTGTACCGCCCCGGCCCCATGGACCTGATCCCCAGCTTTGTGGCACGCAAGCACGGACGTGAAGAGATCGAATACCCGCACCCGCTGGTGGCCGAGATGCTGAGTGAGACCTACGGCATCATGGTTTACCAAGAGCAGGTGATGCAGACTGCGCAGATTTTGGGCGGCTACTCGCTGGGTGGCGCCGACATGCTGCGCCGCGCCATGGGCAAAAAGAAGGCCGAAGAAATGGCCGAACACCGCGCCATCTTCCGCGCAGGGGCCGCCAAAAACAACATCAACGAGGCCAAGGCCGACGAGGTGTTTGACCTGATGGAAAAGTTTGCAGGCTACGGCTTTAACAAGTCGCACGCCGCTGCCTATTCGCTCTTGGCGTACCACACGGCCTGGATCAAGGTGCATTACACGGCCGAGTTTTTCTGCGCCAATATGACGGTGGAGATGGACGACACCGACAAGCT
>CANFNE010000103.1 GCA_947448105.1 Burkholderiales bacterium | reverse complement strand
GACTTGGGCGGCCTGATCGTGATCGACTTTATCGACATGGAAGAAAGCCGCAACCGCCGCGAGGTGGAAAGCCGCCTGCGCGACGCCCTGCGCCAAGACCGCGCCCGCGTGCAATTTGGCACGATCAGCAAGTTCGGCCTGATGGAAATGAGCCGCCAACGGCTACGGCCTGCGCTGTCAGAGGGTGCTTCCATCCCCTGCCCGCGTTGCGGCGGTTCCGGCCACATCCGTGACACCGAATCCAGCGCGCTGCAGATTCTGCGCATCATCCAGGAAGAGTCGCTCAAGGACAACACGGCATCCGTCCTGTGCCAAGTGCCCGTAGACGTGGCTTCGTTCCTGCTAAACGAAAAGCGCACTGAAATCGCCAAGATCGAGCTCAAGCAGCGCATCAACGTGCTGATGGTGCCCAACAAGACGCTGGAAACGCCTAACTACAAGCTCGAGCGTCTCAAGCACGACGACCCGCGTCTGGACCACATCGAAGCCAGCTACAAGATGGCCGACGACATGGAAGAGGCCACCGGCGTGACCCGCCGCTCGCAAGAGCCGACCAACAAGCAAACACCCATCATCAAAGGCGTGTTGCCCGACGCACCCGCGCCCCAGGCGCCCGTCAAGGTGGAAGCACCCAAGCCCGCACCCGTCGCAGCCAAACCGACCGCACCAGTGGCAGCACCGGCAGCGCCTGCACCCAAGGGCCTGATGGGCTGGATCAAAGGCCTGTTCTCGGCGCCCGCCAGCGCGCCTGCGCCCGTGGTAGTGGCCCCTGCGGCCAAGACCGACGAGCGCCGCGATGGCCGTGGCAACCGTGAAGGTGGACGTGAAAGCGGCCGTGACGGTGGCCGTGGCGGACGTGGTGGCGAAGGCCGTGGCCCACGCAGCGACGCCAGCCGTGGCGAAGCGCGCCCTGACGGACGCGGCGAAGGCCGCAGTGGTGAGCGCGGTGGTGAGCGTGGTGGACGGGGCGGCCGTGGCCGCAACGGCGAGCGCGCAGGCGCTGGCGAACGCAGCCCCCAGCGCGATCGCTTTGACCAAGACGGCAAGCCCATGGGCACTGAAGTGGACACGCAGGCCGTGTCGGTCGAGGGCGAAGCCCCCCGCCAAGAGCGCGCACCCCGCACTGAGCGTGGCGAACGTGGTGGCCGTGGCCGTGGTGGTGAACGTGGCAATGAGCGCAACGAGTCCGGCGAACGCCAAGACGGCGCCCCTCGCCAGGAACGCAGCGCAGAAAACACCGGCGAAAGTGCTGGGCCTGAGGGCTTAAGCACCGAGCGCGAGCCCCGCGAAGGCCGCTCACGCGGTGGACGTGGTCGCCGCAACGACCGTGGCCCGCGCACGGAAGAAGGCGTTGACGCCAACGGCGCAGACGCACAGGGCAATGCACCAGCCGCTACCGACGGTAGCAATACCGAAGGCACGGACGGCCGCGAACCAGGCCAACGCCGTTCCCGCGACCGCTACGGCCGAGACCGTGGCGAGCGTGGCGGACGCGGTGATCGCGGCGAACGCAGCGACGCAGCGCCCCAAACCGGCGCAGCCCCAGGCGAAGAAGGCCAGGAAGTCGAGCACGTCGTGCGCGCTTCTTACTTTACCCAGCCCGCTGCAGCGCCTGCACCTGTGGCGGCCGAAGCGGCTGCGCAGGCTCCTGTGGCCGCACCAGCGCCCGCCGTGGCGGTACAAACGGCGCCAGTTGAAGCTGCTGCTGTGGTGGCGCAAGCCGCGCCAGTGGTTGTCGCACCAGCGCCCGCTCCGGTGGCAGCACCGGTCACCGCCGTAAAGGTGGCCGCTCCGGCACCCGCCGCCGTGGCCAGCCCAGCGCCCGCCTCCAACGCCATGCCCAAGGTGTCGGGCTTTGCCCTGCCCCTGGACAGTCTGCAAGCCGTGGCCCAAACCTCGGGACTGCAATGGGTGAACTCCGACCCCGCGCGCATCGCCGCTGTACAGGCCGCTATTGCGGCAGAGGCAGCCGTGGTACACGTCCCCCGCGAGCGTCCTGCACCGGTGGCTCTTCAAGAAGGACCACTGGTTCTGGTGGAAACCAAGCGCGATCTGGCCAAGCTGGATCTGCCCCTGGGCGAGTAAGTAAACACAGGGCGCCGGCACTGCCGGCCCATGAAAAAAGGGCACCTCGGTGCCCTTTTTCTTTGCCTCTGACTTTTCGCGGCGACCGCACCCCGCTTGCGGTCTCCTACGGCTTGCGATCTCCTGCCGCTGGCGCCCCCTACCGATGGGGCTTATTCCCGCCGCTGAACCACCACCGCGTCAAGCGCGCGCTGTGCATCGCGCTTGAGCTCCAGGTCCGTGCTGATGGCAACCGACTGGCGGAACAAATGCTGGGCCTTGCCCCACAGCCCCAGGCGCGCGCACATGACGCCGGCCAAGTACTGCAGCAAAGCGTCGCGGGGGGCGTCCATCTGCGCGGCTTCGATGCGGGCCAGCCAGGCCGCATCCGGCGTTCCGTCTTGCTGGACGAAACCTGCCTCAATAGTGCGCACCAGTTGCAGGCGCTGCATGGACGTCAGTTCTTTGGGTTGCTGCACCATGCGTTCCCACACCGGCAGCAGCCAGACGCGAGACTGCGCAGCTTCTCCGCCCAAGGCCAACCAATGCCGGGCAGCGCCCAGCGCCACATCGCTGATGGCGCGCTCTGGGGCCTCCAAGGTGCTCCAGGCCTGGGCTACCTGGGCCGGGTCTTTGGCCGCGAACACCAACTCGAGGGCCAGCGCGCGGGACAGGCTCACCCCATTGTTTTTGGCCATGGCGCGGTGCTTGACCAGCAGGCGCACCGTTTCCAGCGCCAGCGCGGTCTTGCCTTGCATGCGCGCGACCCGAAAACGCAGGCGCAGCGCCACCGTGCGCCGGGCTGCACCCTGGGGCAGGCGGTCAAGCCACTGCATGGCCGAACCCGCATCGTGGTCATCTAGTGCCCAGCGGGCAGCACGCAGGAAAAAGCCCTCTTGTGTGCCCGCAACATCGGGGTTGCGCAGCGCTTCACTGGCTTGCTGGAAGTGGCTGTCGCGCACCGTGCGGTCTTGCAGCGCATGGGCGCTCTCGGCCGCCACCAGGTGCAGCATGGCTTGCAGGCGCGCGCTGGTGCGCACGGCTTCATCTTCGCCGTCGGGGGCCACTTGCAGGGCCAGCGCATGTTCGGCGGCCTTGCGCGAACGCACGAAGCGCCCCGCTACCAGATGAACCAGCGCATCCACCAAAGAGGCGTGAACCAAGCGCTCCCGGTGCTGCAAGCGCCAGCGCCGGGCCTGGGCCGGAATGCTGGCAAACGCCGCAAACCCGCGCAGTGCCAAATGCAGCAGCACAAAGCCCGCAGCCAGCACCAACAGCGCCAGGTTCAGCGACACATCCACCCGGTAGGGCGGCCAGTACAAGGTGACGGTGCCGGGGTTACCTGCCGCAAACAAGGCGCTGGCCGCAGCCACGCCAAACAGCGCCATGAGCCAGAAAACTGCGCGCATGGCCTTAGCGCCCCGCCGCAGCGGTGGAGAGGGCCGCCAGCGTCTCGTCCACGCGCGGCACCTCCAAGAGACGCATCTTGGCTTGCACCTGCACCAGCAAGGCGGCAGCCGTTTGGGTCTTGCGCGACGCCGGGGCAAAGTAACGCCCCAGCACTGCGGACGCCGTGGCCAGGTCGGCTCGGGCGGGGTCAATTTGGCGCGACATCAGGCCTAAGCGGGCGTTGAGGATACGCAGCTTGAAGTTTTCGCGCAGAAAGAAAGATTGCTCCGGCGACAACAGTGCTGCTTCGGGCTCCGTAATCTTGCTCACGCGCACCAGGTCTTTGGCGTCGCCCTTGAGCTCGGCCCAAATGCGCAGCCACCAGACCGAAATCGCCTCTTGGGGCTTGCGCGCCAGGGTGTCGTTGGGCCGCACGGGCTCGACGGCATTGGCCACCGGCAAGTCATCGGCCAACAGCGCCAGCTCATCGAGCTGCAGCAGCAAGGTGGGCGTGTCGGACAGCGGCGTGGCCTGGATCCGCGCCACATCGCGCGCAATAGCGCGCTGCAAGGGCGCAAGGCGGGGTTGTGCGGTGCGGCCTAAACGGGTTTCGGCGGTTTTCAGGGCCGCGAGCAAGGGGTCTACGCTGCCGGTGAGCTGGGATTGTTGTTGCGCCAGGCGAATGGCCGCGTCGATATCGGCCACCAGGTTTTCGTCACGCGAGCGCGACAGGCTCTGGATCAGTTCTTCCACCTGGGTCCGCTGCAAGGCGACTTCGCCGAGTTTGGCGTCGGTCACAGCCAGTTTGGCAGCGGTCTCCAGCGACAGGTCTTGGGCTTGGCGGGCGCCGCTTTTGGCTTCACTGGCTTGGGCGATGGCGTCGCCGCTTTGGCGCGCCAGCTGCTCTTGCATGGACGCCACTTTTTGCCACAAAAGCACACAGGCCACCAGAGCCAACACAGCCACCAGGGCGCTGGCGGGCAGCAACCAAGCACCTGGGGCCTTGCGCTCGGCGGCAACAGGGGGTTCAGCGAGGGGGGCGGAGCTGGATTCGGGCGCTTGCGCGGGGGCAGTAGTCATAGGCGCGATTCTATCGACGCCACCACCTCGGCCAGCAAAGGCCGCGACTCCCAAACCGTCCCAAAACCAGCCTGGCGCACCGCCTGCGCAATGCGTGTGTGCGTGGCCACGGCGCGTGCCTGCGCCCAGGCTTGCTGCGGCGCAGACGCCAGCAAATAGCCCACGGCCTCGGCGCTGCTGAAAATCCAGACCGATCCGTCGCGCGCCGCTTGGGCCATCAGGGCACGCTGCGCCGCGTCCCACACCGGCGCGCGGCGCTCATAGGCCACCACATAGTCCACCACGCCGCCGGCGGCTTGCACCTGCTGGGCAAACCAGTCGCGCCCTACGCCCTGCGCTGCCGTATCGGTACTGGCGGCACGAGCTGCACTGACGGCATCGGTGGTTCCCGGCGCGTTCCCACGCACGATCAGCACCCGGTAACCGGGCACCACGCGCGGGCGCACCACACGCCACAGCGCCTCGGAATCAAACTGCGCGCCCTCCATCGCAGGCGCGTCGATGGCAGCCGCAGCCACACCGCAGGCCTGCAGCGCGCTTTGGCTCGCCGGGCCGGTGACCCAGGCGCGCAGTGCGCTGCCCGCTTCAGCAAAACCATGGGCAACACCGGCGGGGCGCTGGGCAAAAAAATGGCTTACCGCGTTGCCGCTGACAAACATGAGGGCGTCGTAGGCTGCGTCGCCATCTGCGCCAGAACGGGCCAGCCTGCGCCAGGCATCTGCCAGCGGTGCGGGGTCGGCCACCGGACCGATGGTGATCAGGGGCAGGGCAAGCGCGTCCACGCCCAGGGCGCGCAAATCGGCCACCCAGGCCCGGGCTTCCTTGGCCGGACGGGTGACGATGGCGCGAGGCATGGCGCGGCTTGCAGGGCTTGGGACTGGCGCAGTGCTTTGCTGCGCCTGCGGTGGCGCACCGGGCATGTGTACGCCTGGGATGGACAAAGGAATTAGCGGGCCTGGGCGGCCACGGCGGCCTGCAGCGCTTGGGCCACCTGCTCGCCCAAACGCACGGCGGCGGCTTGGTCGTGCACCGGCGCCTGGCCGCTCACCTGCACCAGCGGGTTCACGCCGTCCGGGTCGCCCCAGGCGGCTTGCAGGCTCAGCACCTGGCCCGAGAAAGTGGCGTGCGCCGCCAGTGGCATGGAGCAGCTGCCCCCCATGACCCGGCTGACTGCGCGCTCGGCCGACACGGCCAGCAAAGTGGGCACATGCACCAGGGTGGCCAGGGCCTGGGCCACGTCGGCGCGCCCTTCGGGAATCTCAATGCCCAAAGCGCCTTGTCCAGCGGCGGGCAGCATTTGCGTGGGCTCAAACACCTGCGCGATGCGCGCACCCAGCTCCAGGCGTATCAGGCCGGCTGCGGCCAGCACGATGCCGTCGTACAGGCCGTCGTCGAGCTTTTTCAGTCGGGTGTCGAGGTTGCCGCGCAGGGGCTCGATGCGCAAGTCGGGCCGCAATGCGCGCAACAAAGCCACGCGGCGCAGGCTGGATGTGCCCACTACCGCACCTGGGGGGAGGTCGGCGAGGCTGGCGTAGCGGTTGGAAACCCAGGCGTCACGCGGGTCTTCGCGCTCCATGACGCAGGCCAGGGCAAAGCCCTCTGGCAACTCCATGGGCACGTCTTTGAGCGAATGCACGGCCAGGTCGGCGCGACCTTCTTCAAGTGCGGTTTCCAGCTCTTTGACGAACAGGCCCTTGCCACCGACTTTGCTCAGCGAACGGTCCAGAATCTGGTCGCCCTTGGTGGTCATGCCCAAGAGCGTGACCTGGTGGCCCTGCGCAGTGAGCAGGGCTTGCACGTGGCGGGCTTGCCACAGGGCCAGGCGGCTCTCACGGGTGGCGATGGTGAAGTGTTTCAAGGTGGTTCGCCAAAGTTGTTTGTTGTTGGTAATCAGGGGGCGGGCCAAAGGCCGTATGGAATGCTAGCATGGCCTGTGCCACCCTTGGCCCCGGCGCAAACCCTGTGTTGGCGCCGCCACCGCCGCCTCTGCCCCCCTGAAGTTTTTCACCCTCTTGCGACCCGATTGCCCGATGAAAACCGCCGCCCCCGCACCCTCCCACGCCACGCCAAGCAAAAACGCCAAAAGCAATGAGCGGCCTTTGGTGGAAGACATTCGCCTCTTGGGCCGCATGCTGGGCGACGTGATTCGCGAACAAGACGGCGAAGACGCATTTGCGCTGGTGGAGAAAATCCGCACCCTCTCGGTGGCCTTTCGGCGCGATGCCGACCACGAGGCCGACCGGGCGCTGAAAAAACTGCTCAAGGCCTTGAGTGCCGACCAGACGGTGAGCGTCATACGCGCTTTCACCTATTTCAGCCACCTGGCCAATCTGGCCGAAGACCGCCACCACATCCGCCGCCGCGCGGTGCATGAGCGGGCGGGTGAAACGCAAGAAGGCAGCATCGACGTGGCCGTCTCTCGCCTGCGCTGGGCCGGCATTACCCCGCACACGATTGCGCAGTCGCTGGCACACAGCTTTGTCTCGCCGGTGCTCACCGCCCACCCCACCGAAGTGCAACGCAAAAGCATTTTGGACGCCGAGCGCGCCATCGCCCAACTCTTGAGCGCCCGCGACGAAGTGCAATCCCGGGGCGAGGCGCAACCGCGCAACGCCTTAACGCAGCGCGAACTCGCCGCCATTGACGCCCAGATTCGCGCCCGCGTGGCCCAGCTTTGGCAAACCCGCCTGCTGCGCTACAACAAACTCACCGTGGCCGACGAGGTGGAAAACGCGCTGAGCTATTACGAGTCCACGTTCCTGCGCGAGATTCCCAAGATTTATGGTGACCTGGAGCATTTGCTGGGCGCGCAGCCGGTGCATTCCTTTTTGCGCATGGGCCAGTGGATTGGCGGCGACCGCGACGGCAACCCCAACGTCAGCGCCCAGACCCTGGAATATGCACTGCGCCGCCAAAGCGAAGTGGCACTGCGCCACTACCTGACCGAGGTGCATTTGCTGGGCGGCGAGTTGTCGATTTCCACCATGCTGAGCGACTGCAGCGCCGACATGCAGGCCCTGGCCGCCCGCAGCCCCGACCAAAACCCGCACCGCCAGGACGAGCCCTACCGCCGCGCCCTGATCGGCACCTATGCGCGCCTGGCCGCCACGCTGCACGAACTCACCGGCACCGACGCCGCACGCCACGCGGTGCCGCCACAAAACCCCTACCGTCTGGCCCAAGAGCTGATTACCGACTTGCGCACCATCGAGGCGTCACTGGTGGGCAACCACGGCCAGGCGCTCACGGCGCAGCGCCTGCACCCCTTGATTCGGGCAGTAGAAGTGTTTGGCTTTCACCTGGCCACGGTGGACCTGCGCCAAAGCTCGGACAAGCACGAGGCCGTAGTGGCCGAGCTGCTGCGCACCGCGCGCCTGGAAGCCGACTACAGCGCCCTGGACGAGGCGCACAAACGCATGCTCTTGCTGGGCCTGCTCAACGACGCGCGCGCCCTGAAGGTGGCCGGCGCGACTTACAGCGCCCATGCGCAAAGCGAGCTGGCGATTTTTGACATGGCCAAGGTGATGCGCGAGCGCTTTGGGCGTGAGGCGATTCGCCACTACATCATCAGCCACACCGAGTCGGTGAGCGATTTGCTGGAAGTGCTGCTCTTGCAAAAAGAAGCAGGCCTGCTGCGCGGCACGCTCGACGGAGAGGCGGTGTGCGACCTGATCGTGGTGCCACTGTTTGAAACCATTGAAGACCTGCGCAATGCCGCGCCCATCATGCGCGAGTTTTACGCCCTGCCCGGCGTAGCCGCGCTGGTGCAGCGCAGCGGCGCCGAGCAAGACATCATGCTGGGCTATTCGGACAGCAACAAGGACGGCGGCATCTTCACCAGCAACTGGGAGCTGTACTGCGCCGAGATCGCGCTGGTCGACCTGTTCGATGAACTGGCCAACAGCCACAACATCCAGCTGCGCATGTTCCACGGCCGCGGCG
>CANFNE010000102.1 GCA_947448105.1 Burkholderiales bacterium | reverse complement strand
GGGGGTAACAAACACGTAGTCGAGCGCGGGCAGGTGTTCCACCACCAGGCCCTGGTCGTCCACTGGCAGCGGCACGCACCGGGGCTGGCGCAGGGCGAAGCTGTTGCGGGCGTGCGGGTGGCCGGGCTCTTCCAGGCCCACGCGCTGGCTGGCGTCAAACAAGGCCTCGGCCAACAGGTAGTAAGCGTGCTGGGCGCCCACGGTGATCAAAATTTCTTCAGGCAGCGCAAACACGCCGCGCTTGGGCAGCAGGCGCAGGCGGATTTGCTCGATCAGCTCGGGCACGTCGCCGAGTTCAAAGTCGGGCGTCCAGTGCGGCAGGTGCGCGCGCGCCAGACTGTGCACGCAGCACTCGCGAAAGGCCTCCGACGGAAACAGCTGCGGGTCGTAGGTGCCATAGACAAAGGGGTAGGCGTAACGGCGCCACTGGTCGGGCTTGGCCAAGGTGCGTTGGTCCGTGAGCGAGCGCAGCACCCGGGCCGACCAATCGGGCTGGGCGTTGACGCCCGCACCGTTTGCGGGGCCAGGCGGCGCAAGCGCTTCTGGACGCGCGCCAACGCGGGCGGGTACGGCATGCGCCTGGTCGGTCACAAACACACCGCTGCGCGGGCGCGATTCGATAAAACCGTCGTCCATCAGGTGCTGGTAGGCGGCTGTCACGGTGTTGCGGCTCAGGCCCAACACCTGGGCCAGTTCGCGCGACGAGGGCAGCAGCGCGCCCACCGGCAGGCGACCGTCCAAAATGGCTTGCACCACGGACAGACGCAGGCGCTGCTGCAGCGGCAGCGCCGGTTTGTCGGGCAAAGCGAACAGACTTTCCCATTGGGCGTCTTTGGTGCGGTGGAGCGGGGTCATGGGCGTGGGGTGGGGTGCCAAAACAGTATACGTAGGGCCAGACAGAGCCAGTGTGACCGCCACAGCCCTCCTGCTGGCTTGGCCGAATCTGCCCATCTGGCTCTAGCCCTGTAGAGCCAAGCGGCCTATTCTGTGGCGCTTGTCTGCAACCAACCTGGAGCCTTCCTTGACCACCGTTACCGAATCCACCCTGGCCGCCTTTAGCGACGCCTGGAACCGCCACGACGTGGACGGCCTGATGTCTTTCATGAGCGACGACTGCGTGTTCATGACCGCCGGCGGGCCCGACGCCTGCGGCGCGCGCCACGTGGGCCGCGAGGCTGTTGCCAAAGCCTTTGCCGGTGCATGGGGTGCCTTGCCCGATGCCCGCTGGAGCAACGGCGTGCATTTTGTGCAGGGCGACTTTGGCGTCTCGCAGTGGACTTTTAGCGGCACCGCCGCGGACGGCACACGGGTGGAGACCGATGGCGTGGACATCTTCACCTTCAAAGACGGAAAGATTGCGGTGAAAAACGCGTTTCGCAAAGCACGCCCCAACCTGCCCGCCCTCAAATAAAGCCGCACACCGCAATGACCACCGCCGTGCATACCCAGGGTGGCGACATTCGCCAAGACACCCGCTACGACCCGCAATACGACCCGCTGGTGGCAGCCAACCCCGGCGCGGGCCGCGACTACGCGCCCACCTACTGGGTGGCCAGCGCGGGCACACCGCCCGAGGACGACGGCCCAGTCATGCAGGACTTTGACGTGGACGTAGCGGTGATCGGCTCCGGCTCGACCGGCATGTCTACCGCGCTGTACCTGGCGCAAGACCACGGCATCAGCGCTGTGGTGTTGGAGGCCAACCAGACCGCCTGGGGCTGCTCAAGCCGCAGCGGCGGCCAGGGCCAAAACGCCAGCGGGCGCCTGACGCGCTCGCAGTGGATTGCGCGCTGGGGCATGGACACGGCCAAAGCGCTGGACACCGAGATCCGCACCGGCTTTGAGAACTTCAAGGCACTCACCCGCGAGATCGACTGCGACGCCATCGACGGCGGCCACTTGTACGTGGCGCACCGCAAAGAGAAAGTGGCTTACCTGGAAGAGCAAACCCGGGTGCGGCGCGACATTTTTGGCTACCAGGCCAAGATGCTCACAGCCCAGGAGTTGCGCGAACAGTATTGCGACGAGCGTGACGCCCGTGCGGCCATGTGGGAGCCCGATGGCGTGGGCGTGCACCCGCTCAAATTTACCTTCGGCCTGATGCGCAAGGCGCGCGCCTTGGGCGTGAAAGTGCACACCGCCAGCCCGGTGCAAGGCTGGACCACTGTGGGGGGCATCCACCACCTGCAAACCCCCGGCGGCGTGGTGCGCGCCAAGCGGGTGGCGGTTTGCACCGGCGGCTACACGGGCCAAGCGCTCAACCCGCTGCTCAAGAACAAGATCTTGCCCATCCTGTCCAACTCGGTCACCACGCGGGTGCTGACCGCCGCCGAACTGGCGGCCTGCAACTTTCGCTCGCATGTCTTCATGACGGACACGCGCACGTTGCGCTTTTACTACCGCCTTTTGCCCGACAACCGGCTGCAGCTCGGCAGCCGCAGCTCGATCAGCGGGGCGGATGCGCAGGACCCCGGGCATCTGAAGCTGCTGACCGATGCGATTGCGCGCAAGTTTCCGCCGCTTGCAGGCATTGCCATCGAGCACTCCTGGTGGGGCTGGGTGGACGTGAGCCACGACATGATGCCGCGCATCACCCGGCCCGACCCTGCGCAAACCGTGTGGCACGCACTGGGCTACGGCGGCAACGGCGTGTCGTTTTCTACTTGGGCGGGCAAGCGCCTGGCGCAGCGCGTGGCGGGCAAGGACGGAAATGACGCGGTGTTTGAGCTGCCGATCTATAACTCGCCGCTGGAATACCCCAACCTGTTTAACGTGGTGCGTTCGCAGGCCTTTGCGCCGTTTCGCCGCTTTGGCCAGTTCTTTTTGTACAAGTGGTACTGGATGCAGGACGAGCTGTAACACCCGCGCAGCTTTCGTTAGCAATCCGCTCGCTTTCGTGGTTAGTATGCGGCTTCCGTCCCACTTTGAGCAAAGCACCATGATGAACCTTCTGAACATCTCCCGCCGCAAGACCCTGGCCTTGGCCCTGTTGGCGGGTATGCCCGCCATGGGCACGCTGGCCGCCACCGACACCCCCACGCGTGGCGGCACCTTGGTGATTGGTTCGACCCAGGCATTGCGCCACGTCAACGGCGCGGTGCAAAGTGGCATCGCCACGGCCGTGCCCAGCACCCAGATTTTTGCCAGCCCGCTGCGCTTTGACGACAAGTGGAACGCCCAACCCTACCTGGCCGAAAAATGGTCGCTGGCCGCCGATGGCAAGTCGCTCACGCTGAACCTGCGCAAAGACGCGGTGTTCCACGACGGCAAGCCGGTCACCTCCGCCGACGTGGCGTTTTCCATCATGGCCATCAAGGCCAACCACCCGTTCACCACCATGATGGGGCCGGTGGACAAGGTGGAAACACCCGACGCCCACACCGCCATCATCCGCATGAGCACGCCGCACCCGGCGATTGTGCTGGCCATGTCGCCCGCGCTGTGCCCGATCCTGCCCAAGCACATTTACGGCGACGGCACCGACCTCAAGCTGCACCCGCGCAACAGCACCGACGTGGTGGGCTCGGGCCCGTTTCGCCTGACCGAGTTCAAGGCCGGCCAGCGCATCGTGCTGGAGCGCTTTGACAAGTTCTTTTTGGCCGGCAAGCCCTACCTGGACAAGATCATCGTCAACATCAACCCCGACTCCAACAGCCTGTTGCTGGGCCTGGAGCGTGGTGAGATTCAGATGATTCCCTACGCCACCAACTCCACCGAACTCAAGCGCGTGGCCGCCAACCCGGCGCTCAACCTGACCAACAAAGGCTTTGACGGCATTGGCGCCATCAACTGGCTGGCATTCAACACCGCCAAGAAGCCATTGAACGATGTGAACGTGCGCAAAGCCATTGCCATGACCATCGACAAAAAGTTCGTCAGCAAAGCGCTGCATGGCGGCTTTTCGCAACCCGCTGACGGCCCCATCGTGGCGGGCAGCCCGTTTGCCATTCCTGACCTGATTACCTACCCGCTGGACCTGAAAAAAGCCGCCGAGATGCTCGACGCCGCAGGTTACAAGGCCGGGGCCGATGGGGAACGCTTCAAGCTGACCATTGACTACCTGCCCGGCCAGGACGAGCAGCAAAAGAACGTGGCCGAATACATCCGCGCGCAGCTCAAAAAAGTGGGCGTGATGGTGGACGTGCGGGCCTCGGCCGACTTTCCGTCCTGGGCCAAGCGCATGGCCACGCACGACTTTGACCTGTCCATGGACGTGGTGTTCAACTGGGGCGACCCCATCATCGGCGTACACCGCACTTATTTGTCCACCAACATCCGCCCCATTGTCTGGACCAACACCCAGTCCTACAACAACCCCAAGGTGGACGAGTTGCTCAACACCGCGGGCAGCTTGCTCGACCCGACCAAGCGCCGCGCCTACTACGCCACCTTCCAAAAGATCGTGACAGACGAGCTTCCCATCCACTTCATCAACAACACGCCGTACCACACGGCCAGCAGCAAAAAAGTGATGAATGTGCCCACCACCATCTGGGGACCGGCATCACCTTTTGACGAGGTCTACCTCAAGTAATTGCGCAGCGCTAGCCACCGATGCATGCGCTAAAGCTTGTCGCGTCCCGACTGGCACAGGGCTTAGCCCTGGTGCTGGCCGTGGTGGTGCTTAACTTTGTGCTGGTGCATGCCGCCCCCGGCGACCCGGTGGAAACCATTGCCGGGGCCAGCGGCGGCATGGACGAGAAGCTACAAGCCGAGTTGCGCGCCCAGTACGGCCTGGACCAGCCGCTTCCGGTGCAGCTCGGCATTTACCTGGGCAAGGTGGTGCATGGCGACTTGGGTTATTCCTATTTTTTCAACCTGCCGGTCTCAGGCCTGATTGCCGAGCGTGTGCCCGCCACACTGGCCTTGGTGCTCACCTCCGTGCTGGCAGCGTTTTTGATCGGCACCACGCTGGGCGTCTTGTCCGCGCGCAAACCCAACGGCTGGCTGTCGCAGACCATCAACGTGCTGTCGCTGGTGGGCTTTGCAGCACCCGTGTTTTGGCTGGGCATGCTGCTGGTGATTTTGCTGGCCGGCGTTTTTCCGGTGTTTCCAGTCGCAGGCATGCGCGGCATTGAATCGGACGGCCGGGGCTTTGCCGATGTGCTTGATGTGCTGCACCACCTGGTGCTGCCCTCGCTCACCTTGGGGCTGGTTTACCTTGCGCAATACAGCCGCCTGTCGCGCGCGGCCATGCTCGATGTGCTGGGCGCGGACTACATTCGCACCGCGCGCGCCAAGGGCCTGAGCGAGCGCGTGGTGCTTTACAAACACGCGCTGCGCAACGCGGTGCTGCCAGTCGTCACCGTGCTGGGCCTGCAGTTTGGCAATGTGCTGGCCGGGGCGATTGTGGTGGAGACAGTGTTCAACTGGCCCGGCCTGGGGCGCCTGGCCTATGAGTCGGTGCTGCGGCGCGACTACCCGAGCATTTTGGGTGTGTTGCTGTTCTCATCCATCGTGGTGATTGTGATGAACCAGCTCACCGACCTGTGCTACCGCCTGATTGACCCCCGGATCAAAACCGCATGAAAACCAGCGACCAGCCCCAAGGCCCGTGGCGTGAGGCGCTGCGCATGTTTGCGCGCAACCCCTCGGCCATTGCCGGCATGCTGATGCTGGGCGCCGTGCTGCTGATGGCATTGGGCGGGCCGTGGCTGATGGGGGCAGACCCGTTTGAGATAACTGCCGCACCCATGACGCCGCCTTTTTCTGAAGACGCCTTGTTGGGCACCGACTATCTGGGGCGCGACGTGCTCACCACCTTGGTCTACGGCGGGCGCGCCACCTTGCTGGTGGGGGCGGTGGCGGCGTTTTTGTCGGTGGCCATTGGCATCACGCTGGGCGCCATGGCCGGCTATTACGGCGGCCGGGTGGACGCGGTGCTGATGCGCGTGACCGAGTTTTTTCAGGTGCTGCCCGCGCTCTTGTTTGCCATGGTGGTGGTGACCCTGTTTTCGCCCACGCTATTGACCATCACCCTGGCCATTGGGGTGGTGAGCTGGACCGGCACCGCGCGCCTGACGCGCGCCGAATTCATGAAATACCGCAACCTGGAATTTGTGCGCGCCGAACGCGCCATTGGTGCGGGCCACGCACGCATCATCTGGAAAGTGATTTTGCCCAACGCCTTGCCGCCGCTCATCGTCTCAGCCACGCTGGCCATTGGCTCGGCGATTTTGTTTGAGGCGGCCCTGTCCTTTTTAGGCCTGGGCGACCAAAACCGCATGAGCTGGGGCCTGATGATTGGTGCGAGCCGCCAGTACGTGCTGAGCTGCTGGTGGGCGGTGGCCTTTCCCGGCGCGGCCATCTTCGTGACGGTGCTGGCGGTCAGCCTGATTGGCGACGGCCTGAACGACGCGCTCAACCCCAAGCTGCGGGAACGCTGATGGCCACGCCGCAGCCCCTCTTGGAAGTGCGCGATTTGCGCGTGGAATTCAACACCCGGCGCGGCACGGCCCTGGTGCTGGGTGGCGTTGATTTGGCGCTGCACGCGGGTGAGACCCTGTGCGTGGTGGGCGAATCGGGCTGCGGCAAAAGCATGACGGCACTGGCGCTCTTGCGCCTGATACCGTCGCCGCCCGGGCGCATCAGCGCGGGCCAGGTGCTGTTCCAGGGCGACGACCTGCTGCAGGCCAGCGACGAGCGCATGCGCGCGGTGCGGGGCAACCGCATCTCGATGATTTTCCAGGAGCCCATGACCTCGCTCAACCCGGTGTTTACCGTGGGCGACCAGATTGGCGAATCGCTGCGCCTGCACGCCGGATTAGACGCAGCCGCCGCCCGCGCACAAGCCATTGAGATGCTGCGCCAGGTGGGCATTGCCGCGCCCGAGCGGCGGGTGGACGAATACCCGCACCAGCTCTCGGGCGGCATGCGCCAGCGCGTGATGATTGCCATGGCGCTGGCCTGCCGGCCCGACATCCTGATTGCCGACGAGCCCACCACCGCGCTGGACGTGACGGTGCAAGCCCAGATTTTTGACCTGCTGCGCGCGCTGCAACGCGACAAGGGCACGGCCATTGTGCTGATTACCCACGACATGGGCGCCGTGGCCGAAATGGCCGATCGGGTGCTGGTGATGTACGCCGGGCGCGTGGTCGAAGAGGGCCATACCGCCCAGGTGCTGGGTCAGCCAGGCCACCCCTATACGCAAGGCCTGATTGACTGCCTGCCCGAACTCGGTAGCAGCCAACAAAGCGAGCGCCAGGAGCTGGCCGAGATTGCCGGCATGGTGCCGTCCATTTGGGAACTGGGCGCAGGCTGCGCCTTTCGCGAACGCTGCCCGCAAGCGCTGGCGCGTTGCGCGCACGAGGTACCACCCATGTTTGCGCTGGCCGACAGCACGCCCGCAGTGCCCCACCGCAGCGCCTGCTGGCTGCGCCAAGGAGACGGCGCATGAGCGCGCCCGAGGCACCCCTGACCGCCGCCCCCTTGCTGCAGGTGAACGACCTGCAAGTGCATTTCCCGCTGCCCAAGACCGGCTGGTTTGCGCCGCCCGAGGTGGTGCGTGCCGTGGACGGCGTGAGTTTTTCTATTGCGCGCGGCACCACGCTGGCGCTGGTGGGCGAGTCCGGCTCGGGCAAGACCACCACGGCGCTGGCGGTGATGCGCCTGGCGCCCATTACCGCAGGCCAGGTGCAACTCGGCGACCTGGCGCTGGGCACTTTGGAAGGCGAGGCCCTGCGCGCGGCACGCCGGCGTTTTCAGATCATTTTTCAAGACCCTTTTTCGTCGCTTAACCCGCGCGAACGGGCCGGCGCTGCGGTGCGCGCGCCGCTGGACCTGATGCAGGTCGGCACGCCGCAAGAGCGCGAGGCCCGCGTGGCCGAACTCTTCCACGCCGTGGGTCTGCGCCCCGAGCAGCAGCAGCTTTTTCCGCACCAGTTCTCGGGCGGCCAGCGCCAGCGCATCAACATTGCCCGCGCCCTGGCCACCAACCCCGAGCTGGTGGTGTGCGACGAGCCGGTGTCTGCGCTCGACATTGCCATTCGCGCGCAAATTTTGAACCTGCTGGTGCGCCTGCAAAAAGAGCGTGGCCTGACCTATTTGTTCATCTCGCACGACATGGCGGTGGTGGAACACATTTGCGACGAAATCGCGGTGATGTACCTGGGCCAGATCGTAGAACGCGCCCCGCGCCAGGCCTTTTTTGCCCGGCCGCTGCACCCCTACAGCGTGGCGCTGATGTCGGCCGTGCCCACGGTGCACGGCGGGCGCGCACGCGCGGCGCAGCGCATCAAACTGGTGGGCGACCCACCCAGCCCCATCAACCCGCCGCCCGGTTGCCGCTTTGCCAGCCGCTGCCCGGTGGCCGAACCCACCTGCAGCGCCGAGCTGCCGCCGCTGCGCGAGATTGCGCCGGGGCACTGGGTGCAGTGTCGGCGGGTGGAGCTGGTGGATGGCAGGGCGATGGCGCCGCTGCAACTGCCGGGGGTTTGAGTTCCGGCTTTTCCAAGCGTGGGCATGCGGGACTTGGTTTCCCAACAGGTTTAGC
>CANFNE010000101.1 GCA_947448105.1 Burkholderiales bacterium | reverse complement strand
CTTTCAATCGCACTTTGCAGCCGCTCGGCCAACACGTTGCGGCTGTACATGCCGGGGTGTTCCTTGGCCATGGCGGTGATCAGGACTTCAGGGATACCGAGCGCGCGCCCCACATCACGCAGCGCGCTGCGCGGCCGGTAGCGGGTCACCACGGCGGTGATGGCGGCGCGCTCGCGGCCGTATTTGGCGTAGATGTACTGGATTACTTCTTCGCGCCGCTGGTGCTCGAAGTCCACGTCAATGTCCGGCGGCTCGTCGCGCTCGCGGCTGATAAAGCGCTCAAATAGCACGCTGGTGCGCGACGGGTCTACCTCGGTCACGCCCAGGCAGTAGCACACCGCCGAATTGGCGGCTGACCCGCGCCCCTGGCACAAGATGCCCTGGCTGCGCGCAAAGCGCACGATGTCGTGCACCGTCAAAAAATACATCTCGTACTTCAGCTCGGCGATCAGCGCCAGCTCGTGCTCCACCTGCGCGCGCACGCTCTCGGGCATGCCGCCGGGGTAGCGTACGCGCGCGCCTTCTTCGGTGTACTGGCGCAGGGTTTGCGCCGGGGTGTGGCCGGGCAGCACAGCCTCGAGCGGGTAGTGGTAGCGCAGGCTGTCCAGAGCAAAGTTGCAGCGCCGGGCGATCTCTAGCGTGTGGGCCAGCGCCGGCGCATCAAACAAGGTGCCCAGGCGCGCGCGGCTGCGCAAATGGCGCTCGGCATTGGGCTGCAGGCCGCGCCCGCACTGCGCCACCGGCAGGCCCAGGCGCACGGCGGTGAGCACATCGTGCAAGGGCTTGCGCGAGCGCAGGTGCATCTGCACGCCCCCCGTGGCCACCAGCGGCACGCCGGTGAACTGCGCAATTTGTCGCAAACGCAAGCTGTGCAGCGCGTCTTGCACGCCCAGGCTGCGCGCCATCCCCAGCCAGACCGCCGCGCCATAGCGTGCCTTGGCCGACGCGACGACGGCGCAGGCCTGTTCAATGGACACGGTGGGCGGCAACAGCAAGATGATTTCGGTGTCATCGAGCGCGGGCCAATCGGCAAAGCCGCCCGCTGCCTGCCCTGGCGTCTGCGGCTGCCAGCACAGCGCGTACTCCCCCTTGGGCGCGGCGCGGCGGGCGCTGGTGATGAACTCGCACACATTGCCCCAGCCCTGCAAATCGTGCGCCAGGGCCACGAAACGGAACAGCACCTCTGGCGCGCCGCCTGCAGGCGGCGCGACGGCGAACTCAGCACCCGGCAGCAGTTGCAGACCCAGGCGCTTGGCCTCCAAGTGCGCGCGCACCATGCCAGCCACCGAGCACTCGTCGGTCAGCGCCAAAGCCGAATAGCCCAGCGCGTGGGCGCGCTGCACCAGCTCTTCAGGCAGCGATGCGCCGCGCTGAAAGCTAAACGCCGACAGGCAATGCAGTTCGGCGTAAGCGGGCGGTGGCGGGGCCTGCGCGCGCACAGCGGCAGGCGATAAAGGCAGGGTGTCCATACGAATTCAACAGAAAAACCAGCGCTTAGCCCAATGGATAAGGGGGTTTTGTTATTTTTACTGTTTATAAATACAGCATGGTAAACCTATCTGCCAAGGCCTGCCAAAGCGCGGTCAAAGCCGCTTTGCGGTTGTTAAGAAGGTGCCTGGATCCGTTTGTTCGGCTGCACAAGCGCTCGACCATGTCGGGCAGTCTGGCCACTGGACGCCAATGAAGGCATAGTTTCTATACCATGAGCCCCTTCGAATTCGACGCTGCAAAGAGCGAGTCCCATCGCGCGAAACATGGGATCGATTTCGTTTTGGCCCAAAGCCTTTGGAATGATCCGATGCTGCTTGAAGTTCCAGCAAAGACTGACGATGAGCCGCGGTTTCTGGTGATCGGGCAAATTGACGGGAAATATTGGTCAGCCGTCATTACCTACCGTGGATCCAATGTCCGATTGATATCCGTGCGTCGTGCACGCACAGAAGAGGTAGCACTTTATGAAAGCTAAACAATTCGAGCAACAGTTTGACGAAGATGTCGACATCACGGCTTCTTTGGACTTGTCCAAAGCCAAACGCGTGTTGCAGGAGCAAAAGCGGGTGAATGTCGATTTTCCGACCTGGATGATTGACTCACTGGACCGGGAAGCCAGCAAGCTTGGGGTCACAAGGCAATCTGTGATCAAAGTCTGGCTTGCTGAACGCCTTGAAGCAAGCACGGCAAACTTGCCACTCCACCGCAAGCGCTCAGGAGCCGCGCACCATTGAATTTCGCGCTAAATCTGCTGCAACTGTGACAACTATCACCCATCCTGAAAACCAAATTTTTACCGCGACGGCGCAGGAGCCCGAACCCCATGCCTAACCCAAACTTGATTTTTCGCACCCTGCTGGCTACCAGTATTCTGATTGGCCTGGCCCACGCCCAAACCACGCCCGACGCGGGCCTGCCGTCCACCGACCCCTCCAAGATTCCTGAGCTGCGCCCGGGCAGCGGCTACCTGGTGGGCTACTTGCCACGCAAAGACCTGCCCAACAGCCTGCAACTGCTGCCCGCGCCACCTGCGAGCGGCTCGGCGGGGGCGGCGGCAGACCTGGCTTTTCACCAGCAACTCCAGGGCCAACGCAGTGGTGTGCGCTGGGCGCTGGCCGCGCAAGACGCGGTGCTCAAGTTTCCGGCGGTGGCTTCCACTTTTTCTTGCGCGCTGGGTGTTTCCATCTCGCAAGAAGCTACGCCGCACCTGACCATGCTGCTGCGCCGCAGCCTGGCCGACGCCGGCCTGTCTACCTACGCCGCCAAGGACAAGTACCAAGCGGTGCGTCCCTTTGTCCAACTGGCGCAGCCCACGTGTTCCCCGGCGGATGAAACGGCCCTGGCGCGCGACGGCTCCTACCCCAGCGGCCACGCCGCTGTGGGTTGGGCCTGGGGCCTGATCCTGACCGAGCTGGCGCCCGAGCGCAGCCAGGCCCTGCTGGAGCGCGCCACCGCCTTTGGCCAAAGCCGCGCCGTCTGCGCCGTGCACTGGAAAAGCGATATTGAAGCAGGCCAGCGCATGGGCGCCGCTGCGCTGGCCAAGCTGCACAGCAACGCCGAATTCCTGGCCCAACTGGGCGCCGCCCGCGCCGAGATTGCCCAAGCCCGCGCCCAAGGCAGCCAGCCCAACCGCGACTGCACCGCCGAGACCACTGCGCTGGCCCTGGACCGGCCGCTTCAGTAGCGTTCGCCACAGCCCCTGTGGCGTGCCGGGTTCGTTCTAAGACCCGCCAGACAAGTCAGTCTGCCGCCGTGTTGCGGCGCAGCCAGTCCAAGATGCCTTGCACGTCTTTGAACTCGTCTATAGAACGGGCAGGTACCGTGGGGTAACGGGCGTTCCATAGGCGCGCCAGGGCTGCGCCCGCGCCTATTTCCAACACGCATTGGGGCTGGCGCTCGGCCAGCGCTTGCATGCACGACTCCCATTGCACGGTGCTGGCCACTTGGGCGACCAGCGCACTGCGAAGTGCCTGCGGCTGCCGGCCCAGGCCACCGGTGGCATTGAGCGCCAGCGGGCACAGCGGTGGGCTCCAGGCGACCTTGTGGAGCGCCGCTTCAAACGGCGCCAGCGCCGGGCGCATCCAGCGGGAGTGCGAGGCCACACGCACGTCCAAGCGGGTGCATTGCGCACCCTCGCGGGGCAGGCGCAACAGGGCAGCGTTCAAGTCTGCGTCCACCCCGGCAAACACGGCCTGTTCGGGTCCCAAATCAATCGCGCATTCCAGCGCGGGGCACAGGGCCTGCGCACGCGCGCGCGCCATGCCGGTGACCGACATCAAACCGGTAGCCAGTCCGGCCACCGCCTGGTCCATGCAACGCGCGCGCGCTTGTGCCAGTGCCATGGCTGATTCAACCGACAAAGCCCCGGCGGCGGCAAAGGCGGCGAGTTCGCCCACGCTGTAACCCGCCACCGCCAGCGGCACAGGGAGCCCCGCCGCCTGCAAAACCGCCCAGGCGGCCAGCGCGGTGCCGGTAATCACCCCCTGGGCAAATCCGTTGTCAGCGCGCCGCAGCGGGTCGGCCAGCGCAGCGCGCCAGTCTGCACCGATATGCGCTTCCATCTGGCGCAGCACAGGCGCAGCGGCAGGCGCAGACTCCAGCCAGGGCAGCATGTCCGCATGCTGCTTGGCCTGGCCAGAAAACAAAAGAGCGTAGGCCATGGCCGCAGTGTCAGGGGTGCGCCAGCGGGTGCGCAGGGACGGGCATCGCCTGCGTGGTGTGAGCGACCGCCGCAGCGGTGCCAGCAAGCGAAGGCTGCACCGCCGCCAACCAGCAGGCGCTGGCCAAGACGTCGGCGCTGCCGCCAGGCGACAGGCGGCGCTGCACGGCGGCCCGGTGCAAGGCGCGGGCCCGTGGCTGCCACTGCGCTTGGGCAACGCCGCCTGCGGCCAAAAATTCCTGGGCTTGGGCCTGCATCCAGTGCAAACCGGCCAGGCCACCCCGGTGCACCAGGTTGGTATCGTCCAGCACGGCCATGGTGGCAAACAGCGCCTGCACCCGCGCCGCGCGCTCGCCCACCCCGGACAAAAGCGCTGCTTGCAGGGCGGGCAAAGCGACCTCAAACACAGCGGGAAAGCCCAGCGCGGCCTCGTCCAGCGCGCTGCGCAGGCCGTGGGCGCGCGCCGCTTTTTGGCCGTTGCTCACCGGCGCCGCTGCGCGCACCAGCGCGGCGCGCTCGGCCAAGGCCCCGCCCCAGCCCGCCAGCAAGGCCGCGCGCAGCGCAGACGCATGCAGCGCCTGGCCCTGGGCGCTCAGGCGCCCCGCCGCAGCGCACAACAGGCCCAGTCCAAAGACCGCCCCTTTATGGGTGTTCACACCTTGGGTGGCGGCCAGCATGCGCGCCTCGGCGGCCAGCCCCAGGGTTTGCAGGCCCGCCAGACCCACACCCTGCCCGCCCGCCAGCGCCGCGCGGCCAAAGTAGTGGCGCAGGGCAAACAGGCTGCGCACAAAGGTGGAGGCGTCCATGTCCTCGTGGCTGCCCCGGTCGCGCAGGGACACCAAGCCGGGCTTGGGTTCGAGCGCCACCTCCACATACAAGGCCCGCACCGCCGCACGGGCCAGGTGCTGTGCCACGAGGGGCAGGTGGCTATGCGTAGGGGGCTGGGGCATGGTGTGCGGCTCAGGCCCAGGCCGTGGAGTGCTGCACCGGCGCAGACAGCGACGCGGGCGAAAGCAAAGGGCCCGCTGCTGCTTTGGCCAGCGCCACCACTTCGGGCCATTCCAGCAGGCGCAGGTGGAGACGGTCTTTCACCAGGGCTTGGCGCACCCGGCCCTGGCGCAGTTGCTGCATTTCGCGCCAGGCCAGCGCTTGGCCCTGCGCAAACACGATTTCGCCGTCCACGCGCAAGGGCAGCAAGGGCGCGTCGCGCTCGGTGCCGCCGCTATCGTTCTTATCCCCCGTGTTGCCGGTCTGCGCCAGCCATTCCAGCGCGCGCACCGCGGCGGGCAGGTCGGGCACGTGCACGCTCAGGTCCAGGTCGGAGCCGGGGCGGACATAGGGCATGCCGGTCATGAACTGCCAGCCGTAGGAGCCAAACACCCGCACCTGCGCCGCCAGGCCAGCACCTTGCGCCAGCCAGGGCGCTGCCGTAATGCCCCACAGGCTGGACTGCGCAACCTCGTGCAGCAAGGGAAACTGGCCCTGTCTGGCAATACCGTCCAAGGCCACCTCGGTGCCCAGGCGCCGGCGGCCCCAATGCTGTGGGGCGGGCAGGCCCAGGCACACCGCGTCTGCCGCCACACCCGGGCGCTGGCGCGCCACCACCCAGGGCAAATGGCAGGTTTGCCAGTAGCGCAGCAGGTCTTGGGCGACGGCGTCCCACGCTTGGCCATGCACCACGCGCCAGGCCTGCGGCGTGAGCCAGACCAGGGTGTTGCGCTGCAAGTCAGTCAAGGCGGCGTCTGGGCAAATCAGGCGGGTATCGCCTCAGAGCGCACGCGCTGTGCCACGGTCGCAGCGAGCTTGCGCCCGCCGCGCAACGCACCGTCGACTGCGCGGGTGTCGCCTTGGGGAGGGGCAGCCAAGGCGCCCAGCAACTGCGCTTGCAAGTCGCCCTGCCACAGGCTGTGGATGCCGCCCATGGCGACAAAATTTTGCACGCCCGGCGCAAACACGGGGTTGGACTCGGACAGTTGCTGCAGCCGCTCTTCGCTGATTTTGGTCACACGTGCCATGGCCGGCAGGCGCATGACGCGGATCTCGGCGTCGGGCAAGGCGTAGCAGGCGTCGGCCATCAAGCCGGAGGTGATAAAGCCGCCGGAGAGCGCCTGGTCATAGACCAGCCCGACCACGCGGTGGCCACGCTCTCGCGCCAGCGCAATGCAGCAACCCAGGTGCGCCATGTAGCGGTTGATGCCCAGCATCTCGTCGCGGTAGCGCAGGCGCTGGCCTTGGGTGTCCACCAGCAACAAGAGGGGCCGGCCCGGAAAGTTCTTGACGGTATCGAGCACACAACGCGCCTGCGCCAGGGCGAGCTCCACGCCAATAGGCGCGTGGTCGGTGGTGCCGATCACCGCAACCGTCTGGCCGCCCACGGTGCCACTGCCACTGAGCAAGTCGCCCGTACGCACCACAGAATGCGTGTCACCAAAAAATGCGCTCACCAGGTTTTGCCAGTTCATGCCGGTACTTCCGAATCGTGGGTTTGAAGGGCGCGCACGCCACGGGCGTCGAGCTCGGGAACCGCCATCGGGTTTGCAATCCCCAGGGCTTGCCAGACCTGCGCGCCGTCGGTGCAGCCGCCAAAGCGCACCAAGCGCTGCGCCAGCAGCGCGTGCTCTTGCTCCATGGCCTCCAGCGTCAGGGCACGGTGGCAGGGCAGCGCGGCCAGCGCAGCGGCCCGAAACGCGGCGATATCGTCGTCCACCAGCACGTCGCAGTCGCCGGTCAGGTAGCGGTGCTTGCCGCCGGTGGTGCGCCACACCAAGGCGCGGTCGCGCGCGTCAAACTCTTCCACGCCATACGACGACTCGATCACCTCGGGGCCGGACATGGACAGGCGCCCGATGTCGCTCATTACCACGCAGTCGGCACAGCGCGCAATCAGGCCCATGCCGCCAAAGCAGCCGTTGGCCCCGCCAATGAGCATCAGTACCGGAATGCCCTGGGCGCGCACATCGAGCAAGGCGCGCATGACTTCAGACACCGCGATCAAGCCGGCATTGGCCTCGTGCAGGCGCACGCCACCGGACTCGGCCAGCACCACAACGGCGGCAGGCTTTTCAATCAGCGCGCGCTGGAAGAGTCCAACCAGTTTGGCGCCGTGCACTTCACCGACGCCGCCGCCCATGAATGCGCCCTCTTGCGCGGCCACGAGCACATGCTGACCGCCCAGGCAGGCGCGGCCCACCACCACTCCATCGTCAAACGCGCAAGGCACGCCCAGCAAAGCCAGGTGCGGGCTGGCCATGCGCGCGCCGGGCCCCAAAATTTCTTGAAAACTGTCGGCATCGAACAGGTGTTGCACGCGCTCGCGGGCGGTGGATTCGGCAAAGCTGCGGTTCATGGCTGGGTGTCCTGTGCTGCGGGCAAGCTGGCTGCGGCCTGGTCCAGGCGCAGGCTGACCACGGCCGGCGTGGCGCCCATGTCGTTGATGGACACCGCCACGCCGGACAGGCCGTGGCGGCTGTGAAAGTCGTGCGCCACCGCCGCCCAAATCGGGCCAAAGCCCCGGGCCGAAGTGGTGATGTCAATCTGGCAGCGGCTGTGGGGCGCTGGCTCCATCAGCACTTCGAGGTTGCCCGAGCCGACCACGCCGACCAAAATCGGTGCAAAAGCGGTGCGCGCGTGCGCGCCCTCAAATTCAAAATGGAGCGTCTCCATGCTGGTGTTGTCGGTCATAGGGTGGCGGCGCGCGGTGGCACTCCAAATGGGCTGCAAGAAAAAGGTCGGGAATTACCAGTTGCGAAAGCGCTTGGGCGGGTCGTACAAGCCGCCCGAGGCGCGCACCAGGTCGCGCATGGAGCGCGCGGCCAGCAGGCTGCGCGTGGCGTCGCGCTTGTCCACGCCCAGGTCTTCGGCGCGCTGGACGATGCCGCGGTCGCGCAGGTTTTCCACCATGGCACGGTCACGGCCCAGGCCGATGGGCGTGTAACCGGCCACGCCACGAATCGCCTGTTCGCGCTCCTCGTCGCTGCGGCACAGCAGCAAATTGGCAATGCCTTCTTCGGTCAGGATGTGGGTCACGTCGTCGCCGTAAATCATCACCGGCGGGATGTCCATCTGGGCCTGTTCGGCCAGCTTCCAGGCGTCCAGCGTTTCCACAAAGGCCGGCTGCATGTGTTCGCGAAAGGTTTCCACCATTTGCACCACCAGCTTCTGGCCGCGCGGCATGGCGTGCACGCCGGTGCGGCCGGCGCGGGCTTGTGCGCCGGCCTTGAGCCAGGCGGGCGAGGCGTGGCGCCGCCCGCGTGCATCGGCGCCCATATTGGGCGCGCCACCGAAGCCGGCGATGCGCCCGGCCGTGGCGGTGGAGCTGTGGCCGTTCAAGTCGATTTGCAGCGTGGAGCCGATGAACATGTCGCAGGCGTAGTGGCCT
>CANFNE010000100.1 GCA_947448105.1 Burkholderiales bacterium | reverse complement strand
CCGGCGCTGCCCAACAGCAGGTCGTTGCCGGCGCCGCCGTCTATGGTGTCGTCGCCGCTGAGGCCGTCGATGGTGTCGTTGCCCGAACTTCCGACCAGCGAGTCGTTGCCCGGTGTTGCGCCGCCTTGCGTGCCGCCACCCACCAAGCTCAGGCTGGGGTTCGTCAGACTGTTGTCCACTGCAAATTGCATCGCCATGGGTGCGCCGTTATCGTCCACGCCGTTGATTTGTAGGAGCTCAATATTCCGCATAAGGCGCACGCTGCTTTGGCCCGTGGTCTGCAGGGTCCAGGTACCGGTGCCTACATTGGGCTTGATCGTTCCCAACACGTAGCCATTGCCAAAGGTAAAAGTCCAGCCGGTGCTGGCATTGCCCGTGAGCCGCGCCCCTACCAAGCTGGTTTGGCCCACTTCACCGAGCCAAGTGTCAAAGCCCGCGCCGCCGTCGAGCGTCGTGTTGCCATCACCGCCTGTCAGGGTGTCGTTGCCGTCCCCACCCACCAAAGAGTTGTTACCGCCGCCACCCCACAAATAGTCGTTGCCTGCGCCGCCGATCAGGGTGTCACTGCCATTGCCACCGTTGAGGTTGACACTGTGGTTTGCCAGCACGGCGCTGGCGTTGATGTTGACCGCTGCGCCCGCGCCCCATGCGTTGACGGCGATGTTGCTGGCGCCTGTAGGTGCAAACAAACCGTCCAACACCGTTACCGACTGCACCGCGCTGGGGTTCAGGGCGCCGGTGTCCAGGCTGAAACTCTCAATGCCGCGGATGTTGCTGTTGCCGCCCAGGGTCAGCGCGCTGCCATCCACCCGAATGTTCAGGTTGTCGTAGCCGGCGCCGCCGTCCATGGTGTCGGTACTGCCGTTGTCGCTGATGTTGATCTGGTCGTTGCCGTCCAGGGCGTTAACCGAGTCACTGCCGCCGTAGGCGTAGATGATGTCGTTGCCAGCGGTGCCGTTGAGCGTGTCGTTGCCGGCGGTGCCAACGATGGCGACATCGCGCAGTTGCAGCGTGGGCGCTGCCAGGGTGCCGCCAATCGCGATATTGGCCGCCCGGTAGCTTATGCCTATGCCTGTGCCGTCTTGCACGTCCAGGCCCAGTATTTCGATGCCATTGAGGGTGTCCACACCAAAGGCTCTGCTGGTGCTCGGAATGGTTGTGCGCGCATCCGTCACTGTCCACACGCCGGCGCTGGCGTTGGCTTGCAAGCTAAGCAGTGCGCCGCTAGTGCCGGACAGGGTCCATGAGCCTGCGGTGCCGGGTGTCAGCGTCAGCCCGCTGAGCGCCACTTGGCCAAAGTTGTACGTGGCGCTGTCGTTGCCGAAACCACCGACCAGGCTGTCGTTGCCGCTGCCGCCCATGAGGTAGTCATCGCCAGCCCCACCCGTCAAGGAGTCGTTGGCGTTGCCGCCATTGAGGTTGACGCCGTGTCCGGCCACCACATTGCTGGCGTTCATGGCGACGGCTACGCCCGAGCCCCAGGCGCTCACGCCGATATTGCCGGAGGAGGACGCAAACGCGCTGTCAGTGACCGTGACGTTTTGCACGGTGCCGGCGCTCAGAGCGTTGGTGTCCAGATTGAAGCTTTCGACACCCCGGATGTTGCTGCCATTGATGGTCAGCGTCGTGCCGTCCACCCGCAGGTTCATATTGTCCCAACCGTTGCCGCCGTCAATGGTGTCGGTGCTGCCGTTGTCGGTGAGGTTGATCTGGTCGTTGCCGTCGAACGCGGTAATCGAGTCGCTGCCGCCATTGGCGTTAAAGGTGTCATTGCCATTGGTGCCGACCAGGGTTTCATTGGCCGTGTTGGACGGCCCAACGATGGTCAGCGCTGGCGCTGTCAGGCTGTTGTCCACCGCGATCTGCAGGACCATAGGCGCACCGTTGGCGTCTACGCCATTGATCTGCAGGAGTTCGATACTGCGCAGCGTCATGGCAACGCTGCTGCCGGTCTGTTGCACGGTCCAGTTGCCGGTGCCGACGGTAGGTTTGATCAGCCCGATCACCGTCCCGCTGCCTGAAACAAAGTTCCAGCCGCTGCTGGCATTGCCTACGAGGGTGGCGCCATCCAGGCGGTTTTGCCCCACGTCGCTCAGCCAGGTGTCAAAGCCCGCACCGCCATCGAGCGTGCTGCTCATGCCAAATCCCGTCAGGGTGTCGTTTCCGTCCCCGCCCACCAGCGAGTCGCTGCCACTGCCGCCGTTCAAAGTGTCGTCACCCGCCCCACCGGTGAGGGTGTCGTTGCCAATGCTTCCGAACAATCTGACGCTGTGCCCTGCGAGCACCGTGCTGGCATTGATGGTGAGCGAGGCGCTGGTGCTCCAGGTGTTGACACTGATTTGGTTACCGCTTGCCGTTGAGAACAAGGCGTCCGAAATATTCACCGCCTGCGGCGTGCTGCCGTTGTAGGCGCCGTACAGGTTGAAGTTTTCGATGCCCTTGATATTGGCGTTGGCGCCCAGGTTGAGTGCCGTGCCATCGACCAGCAGGCTGAGCGTGTCCATGCCTGCGCCGCCGTCAATGGTGTCGGTGCTGCCGTTGTCGGTCACGGTGATCTGGTCATCGCCGGCCAGCGCCGTGATGGAGTCTGCGCCGGTCAATGCGCTGATGGTGTCGTTGCCATTGGTTCCGGTCAGGGTGTCGCCTCCGACGGTTCCCACGAGGCTGAGGTCACGCAAATTGACAGACGCAACGCCCGCGATGATCCGCAAATCGAGATTGGCGGCGCTTGTCGAGATGCCGTTGGCGTCTCGAATGTCCAGATGAATCGTTTCAATGCCGTTGAGCGTGTCAACGCCAGACGGGCCGCTGTTGTTCGCGATCGCCGCCCCACGCAAGTCGGTGACGGTCCAGGCGCTGGTGCTGGTGTTCGCCAGCAATTTAAGCAGCGGTGAGGAGCCGCTGCTCAGCGTCCACTCGCCGTTGCTGGCGATGGTCAGCGCCAGACTAGCGAGCTGCGTTTGCCCAAAGTTGTAGTTGGCGGTGTCGTTGCCAGCGCCGCCTGTGATGCTGTCGTTGCCGCTGCCACCCCACAGCGTGTCGTCACCGGCACCGCCGACCAGGGTGTCATTGCCGTTGCCGCCATTGAGGTTCACGTTGTGCCCGGAAACTGCGGCACTGGCATTGATGTTGAGCGCCGCGTTGGCGCTCCAGGCGCTCACCGACAGTGTGTTCGTTGCCGCTGCTGCAAAGGCCGCGTCCGAGACGGTTACCGAGGGTGCCGTGGTGCCCGTGCCGGTTGTGATGTCCAGGTTGTAGCTCTCAATGCCCAGGATGTTGCCGCCACCCAAGGTCAGGGGGCTGCTGTCCATGCGCACGGTCAGGTTGTCCCATCCCGCGCCACCGTCAATGGTGTCGGTGCTGCCGGTGTCGGTGACAGTGATCACGTCATTGCCGTCGCCGCCCAGCAAGGCGTCATTGCCGGTCAGGCCGTTGAGCGTGTCATTGCCGCCATTGCCTTCGAGCCGGTTGTCCCCTGTGGTGCCGATGATGGAGTCGTTGAAGTCTCGGCTGCCGTAGACATTTTCAATATTCGTCAGCGTATCGACGCTGCCGTAGCCGTCGTTCAATGCCTTGCCTTGCGACAAATCTACCGTCACGCCGGCGCGGGAGTTTTTGTACCAGGCGGTATCCGATCCGCCCTTGCCGTCAATGGCGTCCGCGCCTTCGCGGCCTTCAAAATATTCGATGGTGTCGGTTCGGTCGCTTCCGGTGAGCGTGTCATTGAACGCTGAGCCGCGTACGCCTTCAATGCCGCGCAACACGTCGATGCCGCCCAGGCCGTCGCTTGCACTTCCGTCTGCCGCGTTCCCCAGGTCCACTACGACACCCGTATTGCCAGTGTCGTAAAACGCCCAGTCGTTCCCCGAGCCGCCATCAATGGTGTCATTGCCCCCATTGCCACGGAACAACTCGGTGCCCACACTTGAATTGGAGCCGCCGGTCAGAACGTCAGCGAAGTTGGAGCCGAAGAGGCCTTCAATATTGCGAAGTGTGTCATTACCGGTTGAGGCACCCGTAGCGGTTCCCGTGGCCAGGTTTGCATTAACCCCGCTGCTCGCCGTGGTGTACATGGCGATGTCGAAATAGCCGCCTTGGCCGTCGATGGTGTCGTCGCCTGCGCCACCTTCAAAAAATTCAGCGATATCGTTCCGGTTGGACCCAGTCAAGACGTCCGCCGCTGTGCTGCCGAACACCATATTGATGTTGCGCAAGACGTCATTACCTGCGGCCCCCGAGCTCGTTCCGGCCTCCAGGTTCACCGTGACTGCGCCAGAGGCGCTGACGTAGCTCGCAATATTCAGGTTATCCAGATTGAGCGTGTCGGTGATCGCACCACCGTCAATCGTGTCGTCGCCCGCACCGCCTTCAAAGCGTTCCTTGTACATATTCGTGCTGCCAACGAGCACGTCGTTGAAGGCCGACCCCCGCACTTCTTCAAAACCCACCACCGTGTCTTGTCCACCCGCACCGTCGGTGGCGCGCTGGGTTTGCAGATTGACGTTCACGCCTGCGGCGTCCGGACCATAGTCGACCACGTCGTAGCCTGCGCCGCCGTCCAGGCTGTCGTTGCCTGCGTCACCCGTGAGCGTGTCGTTTCCGCCAGCGCCAACCAAGGTGTCGTTGCCGCCCAGGCCCATCAGCTGGTTGCTGCCCTCATTGCCCGTGAGACTGTCGTCGTACAGAAAGGAGCCACTGATGTTTTCAACATTGCTCAGTGTGTCGTTGCCATCGGCGCCGCTCGATGTGCCGCTGACCAGGCTGACGGTGACGCCCCCGTTGGCCAGGTAGTAGTCTGCGGTGTCATAGCCCGCGCCGCCGTCTATCAGGTCATTGCCGCCATTGCCGCGGATCCAGTTGTTGTTGCCGTCGCCGGTCAGTGTGTCTGCAGCCTGACCGCCGCGAATCCCTTCGATGCTGGTCAAGGTGTCGTTGCCATCGAAGCCACTGGAGGTATTGCTTACCAAACTCACGGTCACGCTGCTGGTAGCTCTGCTGTAGTCGGCGTAGTCAAAGCCGGCGCCGCCGTCCAGGGTGTCGTTGCCCGCATTGCCACGCAGCACATTCATATTGCCGTCGCCCGTGAGCGAATCGGCAGACGCGCTGCCCGCTACGGCGTCAAAGCTGCTCAGCGTGTCGTTGCCGTCGGCACCGGTGGCCAGGCCGGTCGCCAGATTGACTTGCACCGCGCCCGATGCGTTTTGGTAACTCGCCCAGTCAAAGCCCAGGGTGGTGTCATTGGCGCCGCCGTCCAGCACATCATTGCCCAGGCCGCCTTCCACATAGTCTTGTCCGTCGCCCGCCACAATAGTGTCATTGCCCGCACCACCCAAAATCGTGTCGTTGCCACCCCGTCCGACCAATTGGTTGTCTGCGTCACTGCCGGTAATGGAGTCGTTAAAGTCCGAGCCCTCGGCGTTTTCGATGTTGCGCAGCGTGTCAGTGCCGCCCAGAGCCAGCAGGCCGGCCGCGCCGTTCCAGCCGTCGGTGGCCTGGCCGGTTTGCAGGTTGATGGTCACGCTGTTGGGGTCCGCGTTGTAGAGCACCCAGTCGTTGCCTGCGCCGCCGTCGAGCGTGTCGCTGCCGCCTTGCCCGCGCAGGTAGTCGTTGCCACTGCTGCCCGTCAGAGAGTCGGCGGCGTTGCTGCCCGAAAGGCCTTCTATGTTGATCAGCGTGTCGACGCCGCCTTTTTTGTCGGTAATGCGGACTACCCCATCTGTGCCAGCCACCAAGGAAGCCGTGATACCGCCCAAGGAGATTGGCGTATCACCGTAGCTGGCGATATCGACGCCCATGCCGCCGTCGATGGTGTCGCTGCCTGCGTCACCGCTTAAATACTGGCGCACCGTCGTGTCGTCGCTGCCGCGAATGTAGTCATTGAAGTCGGAGCCGCGCACGTTCTCTATATTGATCAGCGTGTCCGTGCCGCCCATGCCGTCGTCGGCAGTGCCTGCAGCCACGGTTTTGCCCCCCACCGTCAGGCTTGTGGCGCTCAGGTTGACGATGACCGCCGCCGTCGACTGCTGAAAACGCACCTGGTCTGACCCGGTGCCGCCGTCGATGCTGTCGTTGCCTGCGCCCCCGTCAAAGGTTTCGCCGCCACTGCCGCCAATGAGCGTGTCATTGCCCGCGCCCCCGTAAACCTGGTCGATGGAAATCAGCGTGTCGGTGCCGCCCATGCCGTCGCTGGCCGTGCCGCTTGCCAGGTTGACGTTGATGGCTTGCGTGATGGTGTTTTTGCTGTAGTCGGCGCGGTCTGAGCTGGCATAGTCGCCGTCGCTGCTGCTGTTGCTGCCGTTGAGGGTGTCGTTGCCCGCGTTGCCGCGAAACACTTCATAAAAAGTGCCCAAAGGGTCACGGCTCAGGCTGCCGCCGGTCAGTACATCGTTGCCTGCGCCACCCACCAAGAAGTCGACATTGATCAGCGTGTCGGTGCCGCCCAGCCCGTCCTGCGCCACGCCGGTGCGCAAATTGGCGTTCACCGCCTGGCTGGAGGTGTTGTTGGAATAGTCCGACGCGGTAAAGAAATCCGCTCCGGCACCGCCAGTGATGGTGTCGTTGCCGCCATTGCCGCGGAACCACTCGGTCGCGCGGTTGCCCATGGCGTCGGTCTTGTTGGCCACGTCGCCGCCCGTGATGGAGTCTGCGGCGCTGGTGCCCGCCACCTTTTCGATGCTGGTCAGGCTCACGCTGCCCAGCGTACTGGTGGCGGTGTGGTTGGCCAGGTTGACTGTGACGGATGCTGATACCAGGTTCGAAAAACTAATCCAGTCAGCGCCGCTGCCGCCGTCTATTTTGTCGTTGCCAAACGACGCGGCGGCGTTACTGACGTCTATCCAGTCATCGCCGCCCAAGCCGTTGATGGTGTCGTCGCCAGCCGTGCCAGTCAGGGTGTCATTGCTGTCTGTACCGGTTTTCGTTTGACCCGCGAGCAAGCTGTCTTGAAGGTTCAAGTTCAAAGCCTGCGCCTGCAATTGGCCCACGGTGGTCTCTAGCACCCAGTCGCCCGTCTTGCCGCCCGTCAGATTGGTAGAAGCTGCCACGTCCAGACCGCTGATTTTTGCCAGCTGCGTGACAAACGCGCTGCCTTGCGCACCGTGGGCTACGTCGCAGCCGTAGAGCAGCAGGTCCGCCCCGGGGGCAAGCAGGCTGTGGATTTGGGTCAGGGTGTGGGCCTCGGCTGCCAGGTTGGCGCTGTCTAGCGTGAGCGAGCCGAGCTGGATTTCTCCTTCGCTGCCATGGCTGATGAGGTGAACGGCGCTGATGGCGTCTGCCGCATTGGTGCTGCTGTGGCTGGCCAGGTAATCGGCAATTTGGCTCAGGCCGTCTTTGCTGGCATCGAGCTCCAAAACCCGGTAACCCGCGGCAATTTGGTCAATAACAAATTGGTGGTCGCGCACGCGCGAGTCGATAACGACGAGCTGAGAATTCATGATTTGCCTCGGGAAATTTATTTATTACGCGTTTTTCACCAAAAAAGTGCGTAATTCCCCACGAATGTAAAGGCAATGGATGACAAATACAAATGTTTTATGGGCGCCAAGACGTGGCGCCGGGGCAGATCGATGCGCCCTGAAGGAGCCCAAGCCCGCGCCTGCAGGCGCCAAAGCGCCTGCCGTGCGTGGTTTTTTAGGCCAGCCGTGCGCGGTGCCGCGCAATCTCAGCGCGCACCCGCGCGGGCGCGGTGCCGCCCAGCGTGTTGCGCGCGGCCAATGAGCCTTTGAGGCTCAAGACTTCAAACACATCGGCCTCAACGGCCGGGTTGAAGGTTTGCAGCGTGGCCAGAGGAAGTTCGGACAGGTCCACGCCCAGACTTTGCGCAGTTTTGACAGCGTGTGCCACGACCTCGTGGGCGTCGCGAAAGGCCAGGCCTTTTTTCACCAGGTAGTCGGCCAGGTCGGTAGCGGTGGCGTAGCCCCTGCGGGCGGCGGCCTCCATGGCGACGGCGTTCACGGTGACGCCGCCCATCATCTCGGCAAAGATGCGCAGCGTGTCCTTGAGCGTGTCCACGGTGTCAAACAGGGGTTCTTTGTCTTCCTGGTTGTCTTTGTTGTAGGCCAGGGGCTGGCCTTTCATGAGCGTGATCAGGCCCATCAGGTGGCCGACCACGCGGCCGGTCTTGCCGCGTGCGAGTTCGGGCACATCGGGGTTTTTCTTCTGCGGCATGATGGACGAGCCGGTGGTAAAGCGGTCGGCCAGCTGGATAAAGCCAAAGTTCTGGCTCATCCAAATGATGAGTTCTTCGCTCAGGCGGCTGATGTGCACCATGCAAATGCTGGCGGCGGCGGCAAATTCCATCGCAAAGTCGCGGTCGCTCACGGCGTCCAGGCTGTTGTGGCAGACCTGCGCTGCGCCGTGGGCGTCCACCATGCCCAGGGCGCGGGCCACGCGTTCGCGGTCCAGCGGGTAGCCGGTGCCTGCCAGCGCGGCGCTGCCCAGGGGCAGGCGGTTGGTGCGTTGGCGCACATCGGCCATGCGTTCGGCGTCGCGGGCAAACATTTCCACATAGGCCAGCAGGTGGTGCGCAAAGCTCACCGGTTG
>CANFNE010000099.1 GCA_947448105.1 Burkholderiales bacterium | reverse complement strand
TAGTTCGGTGATAAAAGTAATGCGAGGGAATGCCGTGAATCAATTATTGAAACTTTTCTTTGCTTCTTGTGCGGTGCTGGCACTTGTGTCCTGCGGCGGAGGTGGCGGGAGTGCCAGTAGCGATAAAACCCCAGACACGCAGACCGGAGCGTCGACGACGACGGTTAACTACGTTTCGGCTGACCCTGAACAGATTTACCTCTCCAGTTCCGGCGCGCGCGACTGGTCAGAAGTGAAATTTAGCACTTTGGGCGCTTCCGGGGCGATCGCCGCAGGCGCTTCCGCAACCGTTTCTTTGACAAAAAATCCGGGTGGTGTAGGCCTTGGTACCGCGGGTAGTACATCCGACTTGACTTTAAGCAGTGACAGTAAGGGCGTTATTGGCTTTAAGATTTATGCGGGTAACGTTCCCGGCCCTTTGGAGGTGAAGGTTAGTTTGACCAGTTCAAGTGCTTATGCGTACTCGAAAAACTTGACGGTTCTGTCCGGCCCACCTTCGCAAGACCGTTTCAGCCTTTCTGTGGAGACCTTTAACCTGGAGGGTGGCGATTGGGACGGCACGACAACGTCGTTAATGGTGCGTCTGGCAGATCGCCAAGGCAATCCGGTGCCTGTCGGAACGGTGGTGAACTTCACCTCTTCTGGCGGTCAAATTGGCGGCAGTTGCAAGGTGGAGCTTGGCAGCGACGGGATTGCGTCATGTAAGACAACTTTTTCAAGTCAGGCGCCGCGTGCCACCAATGGACGCGTTTCTATCCTCGCTTATGCAGAGGGCCTCAAACCCTATGTCGACAGAAACTCGAACAACACCTACGACGCATCCGTAGACGACTTGAGCGACATGGGGGACGCTTACCGTGACGACAATGAAAACGGCAGTTGGGATGCCGGTGAATTTGTAATCTTGCGCGGCGGCACTGTCACGTGCACTGGTGCGGGCGCTCCCACGCCCAGCCGCAAAGACACCTGCACCAGAACGGTAGGCACTACGGTGCGCCGCCAAGTCGTGCTTTTCATGTCCAACAGCGATGCGTTTTTCAACGCAGTTGATATTTCCTCGACCGAGCTGTCATTTCGGCTGAATGATTCAGAGAGTGGGTTGAACCCGATGCCTTTCAATACAAGCATCACGACGCAAGTTAGTGACGCGACAGCTGACAATGGGCTGAGTTGTACCGTGCAGGCAACCACGCCAGCCAAGGTTGCTAACGTCAGTCCAAGCTGGAATCTCACTGACCAGTTGGGTACGACCCACACCATTTCGTTGTCCGGATGCGCCGCTGGTGATTCTGTGAGGGTGACCATCACAACGCCCAAGAAGGTGGAAACAAGTAATTTATTTACGATCCCTCGGCTGCCGCTCTCAGTGGCAAACGCTGTAAGCGTACCTGCTGGCGGATCTGTCGCGCAAGCGATAAGCGGCGGAATTCCCGGTTACACCGCTCAAAGCAGTGACAACACCATCGCCACTGTGTCGGTTTCAAACGCAAGTTTCACAGTCACTGGAGTAAAAGCGGGCGTGGCGTATGTGACGGTTTCTGACAGCAACGGCGTTTCGGTCACAACCAAAGTCACGGTGAATTAGCGGATTGCTAAATCGCATGCAGCTTATGCTTGTGCCAATCGTCGCACCGCTATGATTGGCTTTCAATGATCTCCCTCATAGGCCTCCCCGGCTCCGGTAAATCCACCGTGGGCCGCCAACTTGCCCGGCGCTTGCAATTGCCCTTTGTCGATTCCGACCAGGCGATTGAGACGCGCTTGGGCTGCCCCATCCGCGAATTTTTTGAGCGCGAAGGCGAGGCGCGGTTTCGCGACATGGAGGCAGAGGTGATTGACGCGCTCAGCCAGCAGGGGGCGGGCGTGTTGTCCACGGGCGGTGGCGCGGTGTTGCGATCCGAAAACCGCGAGCGACTGCGCGCGCGGGGCCGGGTGATTTACCTCAAATCGCACCCCGAGGAGCTGATTCGCCGCTTGCGCCACGACACCAACCGGCCTTTGCTGCAGGTGGCGGACCCTATGGCCAAATTGCGCGAATTGTTTGCCACGCGCGACCCGCTGTACCGCCAAACCGCGCACTTTGTGGTCGAAACCGGGCGCCCTTCGGTGGCCACGCTGGTCAATATGATCGTGATGCAGCTCGAACTTGACCCCGCCGCCCCTCTAAACTCGGGGCCATGAGCCCCTCCATCCCTATGCATGCAGTGTCCATTGACCTGCAAGACCGCAGCTATTCCATCGCCATTGGCGCCGATTTGATTGCCCACGCAGACACCTTCGCGGGCCTGCCCAGGGCATCTGCTGCGCTGGTGGTGAGCAACACCACCGTGGCGCCGCTGTACGCCGCCAACCTGCAGGCGGCTTTGGAGCCGCATTACAAGGCGGTGCATTTGGTGGTTTTGCCCGACGGCGAAGCGTTCAAAACCTGGCAAACCCTGAACCTGATTTTTGACGCGCTGCTGCAACACAGCTGCGACCGCAAGACCGTGCTGTTTGCCCTGGGCGGCGGCGTGGTGGGCGATATGACCGGTTTTGCCGCAGCCAGCTATATGCGCGGCGTGCCTTTTGTGCAGGTGCCCACCACCTTGCTGGCGCTGGTGGATTCGTCGGTGGGCGGCAAAACCGGCATTAACCACCCCTTGGGTAAAAACATGGTGGGCGCCTTTTACCAACCGCAGCGCGTGGTGTGCGACCTGTCCACGCTCAAAACCTTGCCTGCGCGCGAGATCAGCGCTGGCCTGGCCGAAATCATCAAGTACGGCCCGATTGCCGATATGGCGTTCTTGGACTGGATTGAGGCCCATCTGGGCGATTTGCGCGCCTGTGATGTGCCTGCGCTGGCGCACGCGGTGCGCCGCAGTTGCGAGATCAAAGCCCATGTGGTGGCGCAGGACGAGCGCGAAGGCGGCTTGCGCGCCATTCTCAATTTTGGCCACACTTTTGGCCACGCCATCGAGGCCGGCTTGGGCTACGGCCAGTGGCTGCATGGCGAGGCCGTGGGCTGCGGCATGGTGATGGCGGCGCATTTGTCGCATCGCCTGGGCCTGGTGGACGCGGCCTTTGTACAGCGCATTACGCGCGTGGTGGAAGGCGCTGGCCTTCCCACGGTAGGGCCAGTGCTCGACGCCCAAGACAACGCCGGGCGATACCTGGATTTGATGCGGGTGGACAAAAAGGCCGAAGGCGGCGAAATCCGCTTTGTGTTGATTGACGGTCCGGGGCGGGCCTGTGTGCGCGGCGCGCCCGACGCCCTTGTGCGCGCGGTGATTGACGCCTGTTGCGCCGCTGCAGGCTGATGCTCGCGCCCTACGCCAGCGACCCGGCGCGCACGCGCGGACGGCGCTTTGCGCAAACCCCGGCGCCCACGCGCACCGAGTTCCAGCGCGACCGCGACCGCATCGTGCATTGCACCGCGTTTCGGCGACTGGTCTACAAAACCCAAGTTTTTTTGAACCACGAGGGCGACTTGTTTCGCACGCGCCTGACGCATTCGTTGGAGGTGGCGCAGTTGGGCCGCTCCATGGCGCGCTCGCTCCACCTCAATGAAGACCTGGTCGAGGCCATTGCCCTGGCGCACGATCTGGGCCACACGCCGTTTGGCCACGCCGGGCAAGACGCCTTGCATGCCTGCATGGCCGACTTTGGCGGCTTTGAGCACAACCTGCAAAGCCTGCGCATGGTCGATCATTTGGAAGAACGCTACCCCGACTTTGACGGCCTGAACCTGTGCTTTGAGACGCGCGAGGGAATTTTGAAACACTGCTCGCGCCACAACGCCGCCGCGCTGGAACGCAACGAGCCCGCCTATGCCGACGGCCAAGGCGGGGTGGGCGCGCGCTTTTTGCTGCGCCAGCAGCCCAGCCTGGAGGCGCAACTGTGCAATCTGGCAGATGAGATTGCCTACAACGCCCACGACATTGACGACGGCGTGCGCTCGGGGCTGATCAGCTTTGCGCAAGTCCAAGAAGTGCCTTTGTTTGCCGACTTTGCCGCCCAGGCGCTGGACGCTCACCCCACGCTGGCCGAAGCCCACAACGCACGGCGCTGGCTGTACGAAGCCATTCGCCTGATGCTCAGCAGCCAGGTCTATGACCTGATTGAAGCGACGAAGACCGCGCTGGCCCAGCACCAGCCCGACAGCGCACAGGCGGTGCGCCTGTGCCCCGAACTGCTGCGCTTTAGCCCTGAGATGCGCGCAGGCACCCAGCTGCTCAAGGCGTTTTTGCTGGCCCGGCTTTACCGCCATCCGCAGGTGGTGGACACCATGGAGCGCGCCAAGCAGGTGGTGCGCGATCTGTTTGCCGCCTACCTGAACGACCCGCAGGCCATGCAATCCGCCGGTGCCCCGCGCCCAGGCGCAGCCTACGCGCCCGAGCTGCCACGCCGGGTAGCCGATTACATTGCCGGCATGACCGACCGCTTTGCCGCGCGCGAACACGCGCGCCTCACGGGCCTGCGCCTGCTGGCATGAGGCAAAGCGCAGCCCCGCCCGACGCGGTGATTGCCGCCACCCAACGCTGGGTGGTGCGTGCGGTGATCGGCCTGAACCTGTGCCCGTTTGCCAAAGGCGTGCAGGCCAAAGGCCAGGTGCACTACGTGGTGAGCCAGGCCGACGATGCGCCATCGCTGCTTATCGACCTGAAGCAGCAATTGCAAGATCTGCACGAGGCGGACCCCGCGCAGCGCGACACCACGCTGTTGATTGCGCCACGGGTGTTTCCCGACTTTTTGGATTTCAACGACTTCCTTGACCGCGCCGACCGCCTGCTGCGCAAAATGCGCCTGGACAGCGATTACCAGATCGCCAGCTTTCATCCGCAGTTCCAGTTTGCGGACGCCGGAGTCGACGACGTCAGCCACTACACCAACCGCGCGCCCTATCCCGTACTGCACCTGCTGCGCGAGGACAGCATTGACCGCGCCGTCGAGGCGTTTCCCGACGCCGCCCTGATTTTTGAGAAAAACATGCAAACCCTGCGTGCGCTGGGCGCGTCAGGGTGGCAGGCGCTGGGTGTAGGCCCGGCGCCGATCGATGCTTCGCCGAGCTCGCCGGGAGATACTGCGGCATGAACACCCGATCTCCAAGCCCTTTGCCGGGCGCACCGCGCAAGCGTAAAACCCCGCACCACGTCAGCGCAGCGGCACCAGCGCACCAGTCCGAGCGCAGTGCCCCAGGCGGCGGCTCCATGCCCCAGGCGGCCCGACTAAGCGAAGATGCGCGCGCGGCCATTCGCCCCGGCCAGTCGGTCGCACTCTTGCAAGAGCTGCACATACTCACCGTTGATGGCCGACTCAACCAGGATTCGCGGCGCAAGCTCAAGCAGGTCTACCACCTGTACCAATTTATCGAAACGCTGCTGTTGGAACTGCCAGCGCGCACCGGTGTAAAAGTCGAGGAGGGAGCGCCGTTGGGCCTGACAGTCGCCGACCACGGCGCGGGCAAGTCTTACCTGGGTTTCATCCTGTACGACCTGTTTTTCAAGGCGCTGGGTACGGGCCACATTTACGGCATCGAAACCCGCGCCGAGCTGGTTGAAAAATCCCAACAGCTCGCGCAGGCCCTGGGTTTTGCACGCATGGGTTTTTTGAACCTCAGCGTGGCGGAGTCCACCGCATCCAATGCCTTGCCTGCACAGATAGACCTGGTCACTGCGCTGCATGCCTGCGACACCGCCACCGACGACGCGATTGCCTTTGGCCTGGCCAAACGCGCGCGCGCCTTTGCGCTGGTTCCCTGCTGCCAGGCCGAGGTAGCCCGCCACCTGGGTGGCAACCGTGCCTTGATGCTGGCGCGCACGCCCCTGGCCGAACTCTGGCGCCATCCGTTGCACACGCGCGAGTTGGGCAGCCAACTCACCAACGTCTTGCGCTGTCTGTACCTGGAAGCCATGGGCTACCAGGTCACGGTGACCGAGCTCGTGGGCTGGGAACACAGCATGAAAAACGAACTCATTCTGGCGCGCTACACCGGTCACAAAAAGCGCGCGGCGGCTGAACGTCTGCGGGCGGTTTTGCAAGAGTTTGGCCTGGAGGCCCTGCTTCAAACGCGGTTTACATTGCCGCCGGACAATCCGGGCGACAACCAAAGCTGAGTCTGGTGCGTTGTAGCCTTTGTATTGCTTGTATTTGATTTGAAACCCACGGAGGAATTCCCATGAAAAAACTAATTTTGCGCACCCTCACCGTCGCCGCCATTGCCACCCTGGCCGCCTGTGCCAGCAGCAGCCCCGACACGATTCGCCGCAGCGACACCCAAACTATGTCCGCAGTGCAAGACGGCGTCATTCTCTCGGTGCGTACCGTCACGGTGGACGGCAGCCAAAGCGGCGTGGGTGGCGTGGTTGGCGGCGTGGTCGGCGCCATCGCCGGGTCGGCGGGCAGCGGCGTGCAGCGTGAACAAAACGTTCTCGGTTTGTTGGGCGCCGTGGCCGGTGCCGCCGCGGGCAATGCGGTGGAGCGCATGAGCACCAAGGAAGAGGCCATCGAGCTCATCGTTCAGCTCAAAAACGGCGACCGCCGCGCCATCGTCCAGGCCAAGGGCGGCGAAACGCTGCTGGCCGGCGACAAGGTGATTTTGGTGACCACCGGCGGCAAAGTCCGCGTTTCCCGCGCCCCCAATTAATGGGGGTCAGATTCCAATTCAATGGCCCGCCTTCCCCGCCTCACCGTTGCGGGCTACGCCCATCACCTGATCCAGCGCGGTAACAACCGGCAAGCCATCTTTGCCGGCGACGCGGATCGCCAGTTGTTGCTCGATTTGCTGACCGAGCACGCCAAGCAATGCGATGTGGCGGTGCACGCCTATGTGCTGATGGACAACCACTTCCACCTGCTGGCCACACCCGCAAGCAACGTGGGCTTGGCGCAGATGATGCAGGCGGTCGGGCGGCGCTATGTGCGTTATTTCAACGACCGGCAAAAACGCACGGGCACGCTGTGGGAAGGGCGATTTAGATCCAGCCTCATCCAAAGCGAACGCTATTTGCTGGCCTGCATGGCCTATATTGACCTGAACCCCATCCGTGCCGGCATGGTCGCGCATCCCGGCGACTTTCGCTGGTCGAGCTACGCCCACCATACTGGCCAGCGCCAAGCGCCCTGGCTTACGCCCCATCCGCTCTATTGGGAACTGGGCAACACGCCGTTTGCGCGCGAAATCGCCTATGCCAATTTGGTGCAGGCGGGCATTGCTTCAGTGCAGCAGACCGCCTTGACCGACGCCACCTTGCGCGGTTGGGCCCTGGGCGAGCCCGAATTTGTTGCGGATTTACAAAAACGCACCGTACGCCGCGTCAGCAAATCCACAGCCGGACGACCGCCTTTGCCGCCGAAATCGGCATGAATCGCTTGGTATAGGGCGATTTTTGGCATTCATTGACCCAATTTAACCTGTCCCCAATTTATTCTAAAGGCTCAAGCTGTGAATTTAATTGGAATCTGACCCCAATTAAATTGCTTGGCACTTTTGTTGCAGTGCGGTATCCTCTTTCTCCTTTGTTACTTTTCAGGATGGCCTTATGGCGACAGCTGCCGAAATCAAGCACCTTCAAGACCACGGTTTGTATGCGTCCGGCCAAGAGCACGACGCCTGTGGCGTCGGCTTTGTGGCCCATATCCGGGGTGAGAAGAGCCACAGCATTGTTTCCAATGCGCTCAAGATCTTGGAAAACCTGGACCACCGGGGTGCGGTCGGCGCGGACAAGCTCATGGGCGACGGCGCGGGCATCCTGATCCAGTTGCCTGACGCGCTGTACCGCGAAGAAATGAAGGCCCAGGGCGTGCAATTGCCCGCTGCCGGCGAATACGGCGTGGGCATGATCTTTTTGCCCAAAGAACACGCCTCGCGCCTGGCCTGCGAACAAGAGATGGAACGTGCCATCAAGGCCGAAGGCCAGGTTTTGCTCGGCTGGCGCGATGTGCCGGTCAATCTGAACATGCCCATGTCGCCCACGGTGCGGGAAAAAGAACCCATCATCCGCCAGGTTTTCATTGGCCGCGGCAATGACGTGATCGTGCAAGACGCGCTGGAGCGCAAGCTGTATGTGATCCGCAAAACCGCCAGCGCCGCCATTCAGCACCTCAACCTCAAGCACAGCAAGGAATACTACGTTCCGAGCATGTCCAGCCGTACGGTGATTTACAAGGGCTTGCTGCTGGCCGACCAGGTGGGTACGTATTTTTACGACCTGCAAGACCCGCGCTGTGTGTCCGCACTGGGCCTGGTGCACCAGCGCTTTTCGACCAATACCTTCCCGGAGTGGCCGTTGGCCCACCCTTACCGCTATGTGGCGCACAACGGCGAGATCAACACCGTCAAGGGCAACTACAACTGGATGAAGGCGCGCGAAGGTGTGATGTCTTCCCCCGTGCTGGCCGCAGACTTGCAAAAGCTCTACCCCATCAGCTTTGCCGACCAGTCCGACACCGCTACTTTTGACAATTGCCTGGAACTGCTGACGATGGCGGGCTACCCCATCAGCCAGGCCATGATGATGATGATTCCCGAACCCTGGGAAAACCACAGCACCATGGACGAGCGCCGACGCGCCTTTTACGAATACCACGCCGCCATGCTGGAGCCCTGGGACGGCCCCGCGTCCATCGTGTTCACCGACGGCCGCCAAATTGGCGCCACGCTGGACCGCAACGGCCTGCGCCCCTCGCGCTACTGCATCACCGACGACGATTTGGTGATCATGGGCTCGGAGTCCGGCGTGCTGCCGGTGCCAGAGAACAAAATCGTGCGCAAATGGCGCCTGCAGCCCGGCAAGATGTTCCTGATCGACCTGGAACAGGGCCGCATGATCGACGACGAAGAACTCAAGTCGGG
>CANFNE010000098.1 GCA_947448105.1 Burkholderiales bacterium | reverse complement strand
CAGGTCAAACGCCAAATCGACGGTGTCAATCCAGAACGCCGGGGGCGTGTAGTCGCCCCGGCGCACGGTGGTGGCGGGGGCCTGGCCTTCGCGAAATGTCAACATCGGGAAACTCTCCTGTGGGCTGGAGCCATTGTGGCTCTCTTGTGTTAAACGCCTTGCTTGAGCGAGGCTTGGATAAAGGGGTCTAAGTCCCCGTCCAGCACTTTTTGCGTGGCCGAGGTCTCGTAATTGGTGCGCAGGTCTTTGATGCGGCTGTTGTCCAGCACATACGAGCGAATCTGGTGGCCCCAGCCCACGTCGGTCTTGGTGTCTTCGAGCTTTTGCTGGGCTTCTTGTTGCTTGCGCAGTTCAAAGTCATAGAGGCGGCTGCGCAGGCGCTTCCATGCCACGTCGCGGTTGCCATGCTGGCTGCGGCCGTCCTGGCATTGCACCACGATGCCGGTGGGGATGTGCGTCAGGCGCACGGCCGAGTCGGTCTTGTTGATGTGCTGGCCGCCCGCGCCACTGGCGCGAAAGGTGTCCACCCGCACGTCCGACGGGTTGATGTCGATCTCGATCGAGTCGTCAATCTCGGGGTAGACAAACACGCTGGCAAAGCTGGTGTGGCGCCCGCCTGAGCTGTCAAACGGGCTCTTGCGCACCAGGCGGTGCACGCCGGTCTCGGTGCGCAGCAGGCCAAAAGCGTATTCGCCCTCGATCTTGATGGTCGCGCCCTTGATGCCGGCAATGTCGCCCGCGGTTTCGTCTTCCACGGTGGTGGCAAAGCCCTTGCGTTCGGCGTAGCGCAGGTACTGGCGCAGCAGCATGCTGGCCCAGTCGCAGGCTTCGGTGCCGCCCGCGCCCGACTGGATGTCCAAAAAGCAGTTCAGCGGATCGGCCGGGTTGTTGAACATGCGCCGAAATTCCAGGCCCTCGATGGTCGTGGCCAGGGTGGCGGCTTCGGCCTCAATGGTCAGCAGGCCGGCTTCGTCACCATCGTCCTTGGACATTTCATACAACTCGGTGTTGTCTGCCAGGTCGCGGTCCAGGTCGTCGAGCGTGACGACCACGCCCTCAAGCGCTTTTTTCTCTTTGCCCAGCTCTTGGGCGCGCTTGGGGTCGTTCCAGACGCTGGGGTCTTCTAGCGAGGCGTTAACCGTGCGCAGGCGTTCCGATTTGGCAGCGTAGTCAAAGATACCCCCGAAGCTCGGCGGTGCGCGCGCTGAGGTCGTTGAGTTGGGTGCCAATGAGGTTGGTGCGTTCTGCGTCCATGGGGTGTTCCTGCGGTATGGGGGTAATTGAGGCGCATTTTCTCACGCGCGCACCGCAGGCTTTCTCAGGCGCCGTCGCTCAAGCCCCCAGCCCCACGGTGAACGCGGCGATCGAGCACCTCAAACAGCGCCATGCCCGCCAGCATGGCCGCTACAAACACGGCCGCCTTGGGCTGGCCTGCGGCCATGGACACCACGGCCGGACCGGGGCAAAACCCGGCCAAACCCCAACCGGCACCGAACACCACAGAGCCGAGCATCAGGCGTTTGTCGATGGCGTTGGAATCGGGCCACTGCAGCGCGTCGCCGAAAAACGCCTGGGTGCGCCGCTTTGCCACGGCAAACGCAGCCAGCCCCACCGCGATGGCGCCGCCCATCACCAGCGCCAGCGACGGATCCCAGGCCCCTGCCAAATCCAAAAAGCCCAGCACCTTGCCGGGGTCGGTCATGCCAGAGAGCATCAGGCCCAGGCCAAACAGCAGGCCGACCAAAAATTCACTGATGCGTTTCATGCGGACGCTCCTTGCACGAGGTGGCGCACGGCAAAAACCACCAAAAAACCTGCCGCCATAAAGCTGCCGGTGGCGAACAGCGAGCGTGGTGACAAACGCGACAGGCCGCACACGCCGTGTCCGCTGGTGCAGCCCGACGCATAACTGGTGCCCACGCCCACCAGCAGCCCGGCCACCACCAGCACCCCATAGTCGGTCTCGATGCGGGGTGCCAGCTGCATGTCCACGGGGAACAGCAGCCCAAAGACCGTCGGCGCACAGGCCATGCCCAGTAAAAACGCGACGCGCCAGCCCATATCGCCCTTGAGCGGCACCAGCAAGCCGCCCAAGATGCCGCTGATGCCCAAAATGCGGCCATGGAGCAAGATAAAAGCCGCCGAGGCCAGGCCCAAAAGCAGGCCCCCCGCCAACGCGGCATAAGGTGTGAAATGGATCCCGTCAATCGTCATGGTGTATTTCCTTTCTGTGGCGCCAAACGGCTGCTCTCAGACGCACGTCCGCAGCGGACCGCGAAGCTAACCCCGGTGTGCGTGGCTTCGCGAAAGAATCCGGTGCATGCGTTCTAGGCGATAAATCGCTCAATCAGCGCCGCCAGCACCTCGGGCTGGTCGTGGTGCATCATGTGGCCGGCGTCCTCAATGCGGGCGATTTCTAGGTGGCGCACGGCTTGGATGCGCTCGTGGTACTCGGCCAGGCTGAAGGCGCCTTTCCACCAGACGTCCAGGTTGTTGTCGGACGCTTCCACCGCCAGCACCGGCATGTTCAGCCGCCGGTACAGGGCTTGCACTTCTTCTACCCGGTACAAATTGGCATTCACGACCTTGTGGCCGGGCTCGCCCAGAATGCTCCATTGGCCTTGCGCGTTTTCGGCCGCCCAGTGGCGGGCCAGCCAGTTGGCTTTGTCGGCGCTCAGGCGGGGGTTGGTTTTCATCAGGCGGCGGGCTACGCCGGCCGATGCGTCATAGGGACGCAGGTCCAGCTCGCCTTTGTGCAGCTTTTTCAGCTCGTCCATCCACTTGGCGTAGCGCCCGGGCGCCTGCTCGGGCCGGGTGGCGGGCATGCCAAAACCTTCCAGGTTGACCAGACGGCGAATGCGCTCGGGCCGCACGCCTGCGTAATGCATCACCACATTGCCGCCCATGCTGTGGCCCACCAGATTGACCTGCTGTTCGGGCGCGTAGTGGTCTAGCAAAAAGTCCAGGTCCGCCATGTAGTCGGGAAACCAGAAGTTGTCCACCCCGCCGGACGGGGTTTGGCCGTAACCGCGCCAGTCGGGCGCGACCACGTAATGGTCGTGGCTCAGCGCGTCCACCACAAACTGGTAGGACGCGGCCACGTCCATCCAGCCGTGCACCAGCACCAGCGGCGTTTTGGCGGGCGACGGCGTGCCCCAGGTCTGCACGTGGTAGCGCAAATTACGGATAGGAACGAATTCGCTGCGGTGGGGTCTTTGGACTTGGTACATTGCACCAATGATAAAGACCCGCACCCCGCGCCAGAGCCGCACCAGTCCAAGCCGGGACATTGCCGCGCCCACGGCATCCCACACCACCGCCCCTGCCGCAGCCCTCCTGCCCCCAGGCTACAGCCGCCTGCACCAGCAGTTTGGCTGGCAGGTTCCCAAATATTTCAATATGGCGCACTGGTGCTGTGCGCGCTGGGCGGCGGCGCCCGATGCCGCGCAGCGCGTAGCCATTCGCGTCTATGCGGCGGATGCGCGTGGCGACAAAGGCAGCGAGATTCACCACACGTATGCAGACCTGCAGGCCCAGGCCCAGCGCCTGAGCCAGGTGCTGGCCGGGCAGGGCGTGCGCCCGGGCGACCGGGTGGCCATCGTCATGCCGCAGTGTTTTGAAACCGCCGTGGCCTATATTGCCGTGCTGCAAATGGGCGCAGTGGCCGTGCCCCTGTCCATGTTGTTTGGGCCCGAGGCCCTGGCCTTTCGCCTGCAAGACAGCGACGCGCAAGTGGCCATTTGCCACGCCAGCGCCCTGGACGGCCTGCGCGCCACCGCCGACCAATGCCCCTTGTTGCGCAGCGTGGTGGTGGCCGGTGGGCCGGACGCAGCCACCGCGATTCATGCGCAAAGAGCAGGTTTTGCCGAGCTGGATTACCGGCAGTCGCTGGCCCGTGCGCCGCAGCGCTTTAAGGCCGTCAACACCTTAGCCCTTGACCCGGCCGTGCTGATTTACACCAGCGGCACCACTGGCAACCCCAAGGGCGCGCTGATTCCGCACCGCGCGCTCATTGGCAACCTGACGGGTTTTGTCTGCAGCCAAAACTGGTTTGGCTTTGACCCGGCGGCCCGCCCGGCGGATCCGTCAGGGCTGCCCGCCGGTTCAAAAGCCGTGTTTTGGAGCCCGGCGGACTGGGCCTGGACCGGCGGACTGATGGACGCGCTCTTGCCCACGCTCTACTTTGGCCGCGAGATCGTCGCTTTTGGCGGGCGTTTCAGCCCCGAGGCCGCTTTTGCACTGCTGGGCGACTGCGGCGTGACGCACACATTTTTGTTTCCCACGGCGCTCAAGGCCATGATGAAAGCCTTTCCCGGCGCCGCGCGGCGCACGGTGCGCCAGCAGTGTGGCTTGCGCTTGCAAGCCATCATGAGCGCGGGCGAGGCGGTGGGCGACGCGGTGTTTGGTTACTGCCAACAGCAGCTTGGCGTGACGGTCAACGAGATGTTCGGCCAGACCGAGATCAACTACATCGTGGGCAACTGCAGCGTGTTTTGGCCGCCCAAACCCGGCAGCATGGGCATGGGCTACCCCGGCCACCGGGTGGCGGTGATCGACGACGCGGGCCAGGAATGCCCAGTGGGCGAGCCCGGCGACGTGGCCTTGCACCGCTTTGACGTGCACGGCCAGAGCGACCCCATTTTCTTTTTGGGCTACTGGAAGAACCAAGCCGCCACTGACGCAAAGTTCACTGGCAACTGGTGCCGCACCGGCGACCTGGCGGTGCGCGATGCGGACGGCTACCTTTGGTACCAGGGCCGCAGCGACGATGTGTTCAAGTCGGCGGGCTACCGCATTGGCCCGGGCGAGATCGAGAACTGCCTGGTCAAACACCCGAGCGTGGCCAATGCTGCCGTGGTGCCCAAGCCCGACGCAGACCGGGGCGCCCTGGTCAAAGCCTATGTGGTGCTCTCGCCCGACGCACTGGCCGCACAGCAGGCCGCCGGCAAACGGGGTTTGCCAAAATTCCAGGCCAACTTGACCACGCAGCTGCAAGCCCATGTCAAAGGCCTGCTGGCGCCCTATGAATACCCCAAGGAGATTGAGTTTGTGGACGCATTGCCCATGACGACCACGGGCAAAGTGCAGCGGCGCGTGTTGCGCCTGCAAGAAGAGGCGCGCAGCCTCGAAGTCCAGCGCGCGACTGACCCCCGCTAAAGCCCCGATACACTCGGTTTAGACCCCATTTTCAAGCGATACATCCACCATGAAAACCATCCAACTCGGCACCAGCGACCTGCACGTCACCCCTATTTGCCTGGGCACCATGACCTTTGGTGAACAGGTGGACGAGCCCACCAGCCACGCCCTGCTCAGCCACGCGGTGGAGCGCGGCGTCACCTTTTGGGATACGGCCGAGATGTACGCCGTGCCCCCGCGCGCCGAAACCTTTCAGGTGACCGAGACCTATATCGGCCACTGGATCGCCAAAAACCCGCAGTTACGACAAAAGCTCACGATTGCCACCAAGGTGGCCGGTCCCTCGCGCGGCATGCCCTGGGTGCGCGGCGGCGCCATGGACGTGACAGCCGCCGACATCGTGGCCGCCTGCGACGGCAGCCTGCAGCGCCTGAAAACCGACGTGATTGACCTCTACCAACTGCACTGGCCCACGCGCAACGTGCCCCTGTTTGGCATGATGAGTTTTGACCCCAGCAAAGACCGCGCAGTCACCTCCATGCACACCCAGCTCGAAGCGCTGGGGCAGCTCGTGAAGGCGGGCAAGGTGCGCGCCGTGGGCTTGTCCAACGAGTCGCCCTATGGCGTGTGCGAGTTTGTGCGCCTGGCTGAGCAGCACGGCCTGCCCCGTGTGGCCACGGTGCAAAACGCCTACAACCTGCTCAACCGCAGCCACGAAAACGGCATGGACGAGGCCATGCACCGCCTGAACGTCTCGCTCCTGGCCTATTCGCCGCTGGCCTATGGACTGCTGACTGGCAAGTACGACGCCTCAGGTATTACCGGGCCGGATGCCCCTGCCAATGCGCGCATCACGATGTTTGAATCCACCCGCAAACAGCGCTGGGGCCGCCCCGAGGCGCTGGCCGCCGCGCGCCGCTACAACGCGCTGGCACTTGCCAATGGCCTCACGCCCACCCGCATGGCGCTGGCCTATTGCTATACCAAGTGGCAGGTGGCCAGCACCATCATTGGTGTGACCACGCAAGCGCAGTTGGACGAAGACATTGACGCCTACGGCACGGTGCTGGCGCCTGAGCTGCTCAAGGCGATTGACGCCATCCGCATGGAGGCGCGCGACCCGGCACTGTAAAACGCCGCCGCCCGCACGCCCCAGGGCTGGCGGTGGCGTCGTGGATTACAGCGCGGCGAAGATTTCCGCCGCCGCTGCCACCGTCTGCGCAATGTCGGCGTCGGTGTGGGCAGCGCTCACAAAGCCGGCCTCGTAGAGCGCTGGCGCCAAGTACACGCCCCGGTCCAGCATGCCGTGGAACAGCGTGTTGAAGCGCTTGGCGTCGGTGGTCATGACCTTGCTGTAGTTTTGCGGCAGCTCGGGGAACAAGAAGAAGCCAAACATGCCGCCTTCGCTGTCGCCGCAAAACGGCACGCCCGCGGCTTGGGCCGCGCCCGTCAGGCCGGCTACCAGCTTTTGGGTTTGACCGGCCAGCGCGTCATAAAAGCCGGGCTTGCTGATCTCTCGCAAGGTGGCCAAACCGCAGGCGGTGGCAATCGGGTTGCCCGACAACGTACCCGCCTGGTAAACCGTGCCCAGGGGCGCCATGTGTTCCATGATGGCGCGTTTGGCGCCAAAAGCGGCCAACGGCATGCCCCCACCAATCACCTTGCCCATGACCGTGATGTCCGGCGCAAAGCCGGGAATCGCTTTGGCGTACACGCTTTGCGCGCCGCCCAGGGCCACGCGAAAGCCGGTCATCACTTCGTCCAACACCAAGAGCGCGCCGTATTCGGTGCAAAGCTCGCGCGCGCGGCGCATAAAGGGCGTGGCGGTGCGCACAAAGTTCATATTGCCGGCAATCGGCTCAATCATCACGCAGGCCAGTTCCTTGCCGTGCAGCGAAAACGCTTCCTCGAGCTGCGCCAGGTTGTTGAACTCGAGCACCAGCGTGTGCTGCACCACCTCAGGCGGCACGCCCGAGCTGGTGGGGTTGCCAAAGGTGGCCAGGCCCGAGCCGGCCTTGACCAAGAGTGCGTCCGCGTGGCCGTGGTAGCAGCCCTCAAACTTGATGAACTTGCTGCGCCCGGTGGCGCCACGCGCCAAGCGGATGGCGCTCATGGCCGCTTCGGTGCCCGAGCTGACCAGGCGCACCATGTCCATGCTGGGCATGTGCTTCAAGATTTCTTCGGCCAGTTCCACCTCGCGCTCGGTGGGCGCGCCAAAGGAAAAGCCCTCGGACAGCGCTTTTTGCACTGCGTCCACGACCGCCGGGTGGCCGTGGCCCAAAATCATCGGGCCCCAGGAGCCGATGTAGTCGGTGTAACGCTGGCCGTTGGCGTCCCACATATAGGCGCCTTGGGCGCGGCTGATAAAGCGCGGCGTGCCGCCTACGGCCTTAAAGGCACGCACCGGCGAGTTGACGCCGCCGGGGATAACGGCGCTGGCGCGGGAAAAGAGTTCGATATTGCGGTCAGTGGCGGGTTTCATTGGCGCTTATTTCAAAAGGAAAGGGTTCATCGGATGCTTCAAAGTCTTCGTCTTCGCCTTCGGGGTGGGCCCAAAACAGGCGGTCGGGCTGCACGTGGCCCATGCCGGGGCGAAAGCCGCCTTCCAGGCTGCGGTCCAGGTAGCTCAGGGCTTCGGTCACCGCCTCGGTGAGTTCGGTGCCTGCCGCAATCAGCGCCGCCAGCGTGGCCGACAAGGTGTCGCCCGCACCCACAAAAGTGGCTTCCAGGCGCTCAAACTTTTCGCTGCACAGCACGGCGGAGCCGGAACACAGTACGTTGTCAATGAATTGCTCGGGCAGGCTGATGCCGGTCACCAGCGTGTAGGGCACGCCGTATTCTTGGGCTGCCGCAGCAATGTCCAAGGCGCTGGGCGCCTGCGCGGCGGCCCAGTCGGGCAGCAACCAGCGCGACAGCGTGCTGTGGTTGCCCACCAGCACCGTGGTCTGGGGCAGCATGAGTTCGGCGCAGGCGTCCAGGTACTGGTCAATCTGGTCGTCTTGCCACCAGGCCAGGTCGGGCATGTAAGTCACCACCGGCACATCGGCCCAGTCCGAGAGCAGGGCGGCAATGGCGCTGAGGTTGTGGGGGTTGCCGACAAAGCCGATCTTGAACACGTCGGGCGGCACGTCTTCTAGGATCGTGCTGGCCTGGCTGGTGACGGCTTCGTCGTCAAAGGCAAAGTGGTCCACGATTTCGCTGGTGTCGCGCACATAGGCGCCGGTGACCACCGGCATGGAATGCACGCCCACCGAGGCCAGGGCCACGCAGTCCGCCGCCAGGCCACCGGCGCCGCTGGCGTCATTGGCGTTGAAAACCATGACACTGGCGATGGGCCCGTCAAGCTCGTCCTCGTCAAACTCTTCGAGCACTTCGATGACAGCGGGCGAGGGAATGACTTTTTTTGGGCTTTTCATGGTCTTGGCAGAAAAATGGATGCGTCGCAAACCTTAACCCAAAGGCGCCGCGCAAGCCTTGCGCTGGCGCGTGCTTATTACAATCAGCCGATTCTATTCTCAAGGTTTATGACGCTGTGACTGATACCAAAACTTGGATGTGCCTGATTTGCGGCTGGATTTACGACGAAGCGCTGGGCGCTCCAGACGACGGCATCGCCCCCGGCACCCTGTGGGCCGACGTGCCCATGAACTGGGTCTGCCCCGAATGCGGCGCCCGCAAGGAAGACTTTGAATTGGT
>CANFNE010000097.1 GCA_947448105.1 Burkholderiales bacterium | reverse complement strand
GGGCGCCATGGGGGCAGAGCGCTCAGCTCCGTGTCCCCCGCCCGCTACGCGGGCTCCTCCTTTACCTACGCTGAACGCTCTGCCCCCCTGGCGCCCGGCGGGGAACACGCAAGCCAGCGCCCTGCCGCCCAGGCTTTGGCCGGAGGAAATGTACCAACGCACTTGGCCGCTCAGCCTTCTGCCGTGCAAAGCGACTTCACCCTTCCAACACCATGCCGCCTGCAACAGTGGCTCGATCTGGCCACGGCCTTGCAAGGCTTCCCGCGCCACTTAAGCCAGCACGTGGGCGGCTTTGTACTTACCCAAGGGCCGCTGACGCGCATCGTGCCGGTGGAAAACGCCGCCATGCCTGAGCGCAGCATCATCCAGTGGGACAAGGACGATCTGGACGCTGTGGGTCTGTTGAAAGTAGACGTGCTGGCCCTGGGCATGCTCAGCGCCATCCACCGCTGCCTGGACTTGATCGGCCAGCGGCGCGGCAGGCCGCTGCGCCTGCAAGACATTCCCGCTGAAGACCCGGCCACCTACGACATGATTTGCCGCGCCGACACCGTGGGCGTTTTCCAGATCGAGAGCCGCGCGCAAATGAGCATGCTGCCGCGCTTGAAACCGCGCTGCTATTACGACCTGGTGGTGCAAGTGGCCATCGTGCGCCCCGGCCCGATCCAGGGCGGCATGGTGCACCCGTATTTGCAGGCGCGCGCCAACCCGCAAGCCGTGCAATACGCCAGCCCGGCGCTGGAAGAAGTGCTCAAGCGCACCCTGGGCGTGCCCATCTTTCAGGAACAGGTGATGCAAATCGCCATGGCCGCAGCCAACTTTAGCGGTGGCGAGGCCGACAGCCTGCGCCGCTCCATGGCCGCCTGGAAGCGCAAGGGCGGCGTGCAGCATTTCTATGACCGCCTGGTGGGCGCCATGGTGGCCAACGGCTACACGCAGGAATTTGCCGATGGCCTGTTCAAGCAAATCGAAGGCTTTGGCGAATACGGCTTTCCCGAGAGCCACGCCGCCAGCTTTGCGCTTTTGGTCTACGTGAGCTGCTGGCTCAAGCACCACGAGCCTGCCTGCTTTCTGGCTGCCATGCTCAACAGCCAGCCCCTGGGCTTTTACGGCCCCAGCCAACTCGTCCAAGACGCCCGCCGCCACGGCGTGACCGTGCGACCGATCGACGTGAACCACAGCGACTGGGATTGCACGTTGGAGAAATTGGGGTCAGATTCCAATTTCCCGGAGCAAGTGGCAGAGCGGATGGCAGCAGAGCAAATGGGGTCAGATCCCGATTCAGGACAGAAACCGATTCGGAGCGCGCAGCCCATAACGACATCGGGCTCTGACCCCATTGGCGGCCACGCGCAAACTCCTTCGCGCGGCCACTTGCCAAACCCCTCACTCCAAGCCCCCGAGCCGCCCCACCCCGCCGTCCGCCTGGGTCTGCGTATGGTCAGTGGCTTGCGCCAAGAGGTGGCGCAGCGCATCGCACGGGAACGCGCCCACGCGCCGTTTGCCAGCACGCACGATCTGGCGCAGCGCTGCGGCTTGGACGCGGGCGACCTCAAGGCGCTGGCCAGTGCGGACGCGCTGCGCGCTTTAAGTGGCCACCGCCGCCAGCAGGTCTGGGACGCCTCGGCCCTGCATGCGGCGCCTGCGCTGTTTCGCGGCGTGCCGGTGGTGGAGGACGCGCTGGCCCTGCCTGCGGCCCATGAGGCTGAAGAAGTGGTGTTTGACTACGCCGCCACGGGCCTGAGCCTGCGCAGCCACCCGGTGGCTTTTTTGCGCGCGCAATTAAGCGCACACAAGCTGCTCAGTGCCGCCCAGATGCGCGACTTTCCGCAGGGGCGCCTGGCGCGTGCCTGCGGCATCGTCACCATGCGCCAGCAGCCGCAAACCGCCAAAGGCGTGATTTTTGTGACGCTGGAGGACGAAACCGGCAGCGTCAATGTGGTTGTCTGGAAGGCGGTCAAAGAAGCCTTTCGCCCCGCGCTCTACCGCGCGCGCCTGCTGGCGGTCTATGGCGTGTGGCAGCGCGACGAGAGCAGCGGCGGCCAGGTGCGCCACCTGGTGGCTAAGCGGCTGGTGGACCTGACGCATCTGCTGGGCGATCTGGCGCCGGGGAGCCGGGATTTTCATTGAGTGGCCGTGGGCTTGGCTGTTTTGCACGCCAAAGTTCGCGATACTCGGGCCTGGACGCGTTGCGGGTGGCGTCTCCACCTCCACCAGCATCAACACCGCAGCTTGCGCATCAAGACAGAAACAGGGTTCAAGGCATGGCAAACATAGCAGTCATAGGCGCAGGTTTTGTGGGCTTGTCCACCGCCTGGCATTTGATGCGCGAGGGCCACGCCGTCACGCTGTACGACCCGGCGGGGGCCGCCGGGGGAGCGTCGTTTGGCAACGCCGGCACCTTTGCCACCTATGCCTGCATTCCGGTCAATCACCCGTCGGTGTTCCGCGACATTCCGCATTTTTTGCTGGATGCACGCAGCCCGTTTCGCCTGCGTCTGGGCTATTTGCCACAGCTCGCGCCCTGGTTGGTGCGCTTTTTATTCCATTCCACCGCGGCACGTTCAGAGCACACGTCCCGGGCGCTGGCGCAGTTGCTGGGCCGCGCGCAAGCCGGGTACGACGCCATGCTGCAGGCGCCCGACCTGGCGCAGTTTGTGCGGCCACGCGAATGCCTGTATTTGTATTCCAGCACCCAGGCTTTTGCGCAGTCGCAGGCCGATCTGGCGCTGCGCCAGACGCTGGGCGTGGCGCTCGACGTGTTGGGGCGCTCCGAGGTGCAGGCGCTGGAGCCGAGCTTAAGCCCGATGTTTGAGCACGGCGTGTTGTTTCGCGGTTCCTGGCATTTGTCCGATCCCGGCGCGTTTTTGCAAACCTTGCAAGCCAATTTGCAAACCCAGGGTTTGCGCGTGGTGCAAAGCGCTGTGACCCATCTGCGCCCCGGGCCGCAGGAGGTGGTCGTGGCGTGTGCCGACGGCGCGCAGGCCTTTGACCAGGTGGCGCTGTGTGCCGGGGCTTATTCCCGGGCGCTGGCCGCGCAGTGCGGCGACGCCATTCCTCTGGACACCGAGCGCGGCTACCACCTGTTGTATCCCGGCAGCAGCAGCCTGATTTCGCGTCCGGTGGGTTGGGCCGAACGCGGCTTCTATATGACGCCCATGGCGCGCGGCATCCGCGTGGCGGGCAGCGTGGAGCTCGCTGGCCTCAAGCCCGAGAAGCACGCCGGTTTGCTCCAGCTGCTCGAATATTCCTCGCAGCGCGCTTTGCCTGGGCTGCCTGCGGCTACCGAGCCCTGGCTGGGTTTTCGGCCCACGCTGCCCGACGGGCTGCCGGTGATCGGGCGCTCGCGCGCCTGCGCGCGCGTGGTCTACGCTTTTGGCCACCAGCACATCGGCCTGACCTTGGGTGGCGTAAGTGGCAGCCTGGTGGCAGACCTGGTGGCCGGGCGCACCCCCGCGCTGGACCTGGCGCCGTATGCGCCAAACCGCTTTCGGTGAGAGTCATGGTTTGCCTGCGCACTGGTATTTACCCGCTGACCCGCGCAGCGCTTTACCGTGCACCATCGTGGCTCACTTTGCTGCGCACACCGCTGTCTTCATGACCCTGTCCCCGGAACTCGCCCTGTGGCGCAAGACCCAACGCAGCGCCTTGCTGGAGCGCCGCTGCGCCGCCAGTGCCGCCGACCACGCACGCTGGAGCGCTGCCATCGAAGCCCAATTGCGCCAGGCCTTTGTGCTGGACGCGCCCTGGGTGGTGGGCTTTTGCTGGCCTTACCAGGCCGAGTTTGACGCCCGTCCCTTTGCCGCGTGGCTGCACGCGCGCGGCGTGCAAACCGCCTTGCCGGTGGTGGTGGCCAAGGGCCAGCCCCTGGAATTCCGGGCCTGGTGGCCCGGCGTGGCCATGGCGCCGGGGGTGTACGACATCCCCGTGCCGGTGGATACCGATGTGCTGGTGCCCGACGTGCTGTTGGTGCCGCCGGTGGGTATTGGCGCTGCGGGCGACCGGCTGGGCTATGGTGGCGGATTCTTTGACCGCACGCTGGCTGCGATTGCGCCGCCACCCATCACCATTGCCACCGCGTTTGAACTTTCGCGCGTGCCCACGACGCACCCGCAAGCGCATGACATCTTGATGGACCTGGTCATTACCGAGGTCGGTATTGAGGGCCTCGATGACGGCGCATTACAGCGTTTAGACACGGTGCAGGCCGCTGCCCGCGTGCAGGCGCTGGCGCAGGCCCGAAGTTTGCCCAGGGCGCAAATGGCAAGGGTGCAAATGGCAAGGGCGTAGCCGGGCAAAAATTTGGATTTTTTGGGGCTAAGTAGGTATCACTTCAAGAGGAGAACGACATGCTTTCAGACATCGAAATTGCCCAAGCCGCGCACCTGCTGCCCATCGGCCAGATTGCCCGGAGCCTCGGAATCCCGGACGAGGCGGTGGATACGTATGGCCGCTACAAGGCCAAAATTTCGCTGGACTACGCCAACAGCCTGGCCGACCGGCCCGACGGCAAGCTGATTTTGGTGTCCGCCATCAGCCCCACCCCGGCCGGCGAGGGCAAGACCACCACCACCGTGGGCCTGGGCGACGCGCTCAACCGCATTGGCAAAAAAACCATCATCTGCCTGCGCGAACCCAGCCTGGGACCGGTGTTTGGCATGAAGGGCGGTGCGGCTGGCGGCGGCCACGCGCAGGTGGTGCCCATGGAAGACATAAATTTGCACTTCACCGGCGACTTCAACGCGATTGCGCTGGCCAACAACCTGCTCGCGGCGCTCATAGACAACCATATCCACCATGGCAACGCGCTGGGCATTGACGTGCGGCGGATCACCTGGAAGCGGGTGATGGACATGAACGACCGGGCGCTGCGCGACATCACCGTCTCCCTGGGCGGACCGGGCAACGGCTACCCGCGCCAGGACGGCTTTGACATCGTGGTGGCCTCCGAAGTCATGGCCATCTTTTGTTTGGCCACCAGCCTGGCCGACTTGAAGGAACGCCTGGGCAATATCGTGGTTGGCTACACCACGGCCCTCAAGCCGGTGCGCGCGCGCGACCTGAACGCCCACGGCGCCATGGCGGTGCTGCTGCGCGAGGCGCTCAAGCCCAACCTGGTGCAAACGCTGGAGAACAACCCGGCCTTCATCCACGGTGGCCCCTTTGCCAATATCGCCCACGGTTGCAACTCGGTTCTGGCCACCACAATGGCGCTCAAACTGGCCGACTACGTGGTCACCGAAGCCGGCTTTGGCGCCGACCTGGGCGCCGAAAAGTTTGTCGACATCAAGTGCCGCAAGTCGGGCCTGCGGCCCTCGGCCGTGGTGCTGGTGGGCACGATCCGCGCACTCAAGTACCACGGTGGCTGCGACCTGAAGGCGCTCAACGAAGAAAACCTGGACGCCCTGGAAAAAGGCATCGCCAACCTGGAACGCCACGTCCACAATGTGCGCACCCATTACGGCCTGCCTTGCGTGGTGTCCATGAACCACTTCACCTTTGACACCGCTGCCGAGCTGGAGCTGCTGCAAAACAAGCTGGCTTATTTGCAGGTGCCGGTGTTGTCCGCGCGGCATTGGGCCGATGGCGGCGCGGGCGCTGAGGCGGTGGCGCGCGCGGTGGTGGAGCTGGCGTCCCGAAAGGACCAGGGTTTTCGCTTCGTCTACGAAGACGACATGCCCTTGTGGGACAAGATGCGGGCGGTGGCGACCAAGATTTACGGGGCTGAGGACATCACCGCCGACTCCAAGGTGCGCGCCGAAATACAGCGCCTGCAAGACGCGGGCTATGGCCACTATCCCGTGTGTGTGGCCAAGACGCAGTATTCTTTTTCCACCGACCCCACACGCCGGGGCGCACCCAGTGGCCATGCCGTCCATGTGCGCGAAGTGCGCCTGGCCGCCGGTGCCGAGTTTGTGGTGATGGTCTGCGGCGACATCATGACCATGCCCGGCTTGCCCAAGGTGCCATCGTCCGAGCACATCGACATCGATGCGCAAGGCAAGGTCGTGGGCCTTTTTTAGTCTTCGGTATTGCTACTTTCTTAGGAGTTTTTATGGATTTCTTTTCCAACGCAGGGCGGCGCCAGTCGCTGCGCGCTACCGTGGCGCTGTTGGCGTGTCTGGCAACCGGCGGCGCCATGGCCCAAACGGCTGCGGTCAAGGTGCTGGTGGGCTTTCCACCGGGCGGCGGCACTGATGCAATAGCGCGCATCCTGGCCGACAAGCTCAAAGACCAGCTCGGCGCGCCGGTGGTGGTGGACAACCGCGCGGGTGCGGGCGGTCTGATTGCTGCACAAGCTTTGAAATCCGCAGCGCCGGATGGCAACACCTTTTTCCTGTCGCACGACCACACCATTTCCATCCTTCCCCTGGTCATGAAAAACCCCGGTTTCGAGCCAGCGCGCGACTTTGTGCCCGTGGCGGGCTTTGCCACCTTTGTCAACGCGCTGGCGGTCTCGGGCGGCACGCCGGCGAAATCGGTCAACGAGTACGTGGCCTGGGTGCGCAACCAGGGCGCGGGCAAGGGCACGGTCGGCATTCCGGCGCCAGCCTCGGTGCCCGAATTTTTGGTCAAGGTGATTGGCCAGAAATACGCGCTTGATTTGCAGGGCGCGCCCTACCGCGGCAGCGCGCCCATGATGGCCGACATGCTGGGCAACCAGATTGGTGCGGGCGTGGCGTCTGTCCCTGACTTTATTGAAAACCACAAGGCCGGCAAGGTGCGCATCGTTGCCGTCCTGGGCGCTGTGCGCCAGGCAGTGCTGCCGGATGTGCCCACGTTTACCGAGCTGGGTCTGGCCGGTTTTGAGGACGTGCCTTACTACGGCTTTTTTGCCCCGGCGGGCACACCCAAGGCCGCCATCGACAAATTCTCGGACGCGCTGGCCAAGGTGCTGGCCCTGCCCGAGGTGCGCGAACCGCTCACCGCCATGGGCCTGAGCGTGGGCTTCATGCCCTCCGCCCAGCTGGCCAGTCGCGAGCACGCCTATGCGCAAACCTGGGCCAAGATCATCAAGGCGAGTGGGTTTCAGGCGCAGTAGCAAAAGCCAGGGCGCGCATCGTAGCGCGTCCTCTTGCAAACGCGCGTTCCATGCGTAGAGCTTGCGCTATTTAGGCGCTCTATTTCTGGGGGTTTTTGAGGCGGCTTGCTGCTAGACTGAAGTTAATTTTTCACGTTTTAATGTTTAGTTGAACGCCCAAACCATGTGCCTTAATTCAGGGGTCACCATGCGCACAGTTGCCCCCAATTGGGGTGTTTTGAAGAACTGCGTGTGCTGCTGCCAGGCGTGCAAAAGTCTTTCTGCGCACCAGACGGGGCGGCCTGGGAAATTGCAGTGCGCAGCGCGAGGGCGGGGATGGAAATGACAGAGCGCAAAACACCGCGAGTTAGCAATAGAAACGAAGTTTCCCTCGTCCGCTCCTCAGCGGCCGAATACCTGACCTTTGTGGCGGCAGCCGGCAAGGCGCAAAGCAGCGTGGAAATGCGCTACGAGGATGAAAACCTGTGGCTCACGCAGAGGATGATGGCCACGCTCTACGATGTGTCGGTGCCGGCCATCAGCCAACACCTGAAGCGCATCTATGCCGACAACGAACTGGAGCGCGAAGCAACTGTTAAGCAGTACTTAATGGTTCAAACCGAGGGCGAACGCGAAGTTCAGCGCATGGTAGATCACTACAGCCTGCAGGCCATCATTGCCGTCGGCTTCAAGATTGAAAACGAGCGCGCGGTGCAGTTCCGCAAGTGGGCTAACCAGATCGTCAAGGATTACACGATTCAAGGCTGGGTCATGGATGCGGATCGCTTAAAGAGTGGCGGCAGCGTGTTGACGGATGAATTCTTTGAGCGCCAGCTCGAAAAAGTTCGGGAAATCCGCGCATCCGAGCGCAAGTTCTACCAAAAGATAACCGACATCTACGCGACCTCGCTCGACTACGACACGTCGGCTGCGGCGACCAAACGCTTTTTTGCGGCGGTTCAGAACAAGCTGCATTACGCCATTCACGGGCAGACAGCGGCAGAAGTCGTTGTGGATCGGGCTGATCACAGGCGAGAAAACATGGGTCTGACCAGTTGGGACGGCGCACCCCAAGGCAAGGTGCATAAATCCGACGTTGCCATTGCCAAGAACTATCTATCAGATTTCGAGCTGGCACAGATGCAGCGGATTGTCTCTGCCTATCTTGATATGGCAGAACTCCAAGCCATGCGCCGCATGCCCATGACCATGGCGGATTGGGAAGCTCGCCTGAGCGGCTTCCTGAGACTGTGGGAGCGCGATGTGCTGCAGGACGCAGGCAAGGTGACGGCAGAAATTGCCAAGGCGCATGCCGAGAGCGAGTTTGAGAAATACCGTATCGTGCAAGACCGCTTGTTCGAGAGCGATTTCGATCGGATGATCAAGCAGCTTGGAGTCTGACAAGCATCAATACACAAGCGTGCAATAGCGGCTTTTGCCGCAATGGCTCTGCTGGCGCGCCTAGCGTCGCCCCCCGCGCCAGCCCAAGCCCGCCGTTGTAGCCCCCGCCACCGCGCCCAAAGCGGGGCGGTATTCGCAGCCGACCCAGCCGACCCAGCCGCATTGGATGGAAACCGCGTCGATCACGCCAAACAGGTAGTCGTAATTGAGTTCGCCCACGTTGGGCTCGTGGCGCTCGGGCACGCCGGCGATCTGGATGTGGCCTACGCGGCCGGTGGGCAGGTAGTGGCGCAGTTTGGTGGCCACGTCGCCTTCCATGATCTGGCAGTGGTACAGGTCAAACTGCACCTTCAGGTTAGGCGCGCCAATCTCTTGCACCAGTGCGTGCGCCGCGTCTTGGTGGTGCAGAAAAAAGCC
>CANFNE010000096.1 GCA_947448105.1 Burkholderiales bacterium | reverse complement strand
CAAAAGGCTGCCGCCAAACTCTCGCGCATCCCCATCAAGGTGCAAGCGGGCGAGGTGCTCAAAAAACCAGACTGGATCCGCGTCAAGGCGGCATCGCCGAGCAGCCGCTTTTATGAAATCAAGGACGTGCTGCGCACCAACAAGCTCGTCACCGTCTGCGAAGAAGCCAGCTGTCCCAACATTGGCGAATGCTTTGGCAAGGGCACGGCGACCTTCATGATCATGGGCGACAAGTGCACCCGTCGCTGCCCGTTTTGCGATGTAGGCCACGGCCGACCCGACCCGCTGGACGCCAACGAGCCCGACAACCTGGCCAAGACCATTGCGCAGTTGAAACTCAAATACGTGGTGATCACGAGCGTGGACCGCGACGACTTGCGCGATGGTGGTGCGGGCCACTTTGTGGACTGCATTCGCAAGACCCGGGCGCTTTCGCCGCACACCCAAATTGAGGTGTTGGTGCCTGACTTTCGTGGGCGCGACGACCGCGCCTTGGAAATTTTGAAAGCCGCGCCGCCCGACGTGATGAACCACAACCTGGAGACGATTCCCCGCCTCTACAAGGAAGCACGTCCGGGATCGGACTACCAGTTCAGCCTGAACCTGCTGAAGAAATTCAAGGCGCTGTTTCCTGATGTGCCAACCAAGAGCGGCCTGATGGTGGGTCTGGGCGAAACCGACGAAGAGATTCTGGAAGTGATGCGGGACATGCGCGCGCACCACATTGAAATGCTAACCATCGGCCAGTACCTGGCCCCTACCACCAGCCACCTGCCGGTGCGCCGCTACGTGCACCCGGACACCTTCAAAATGTTTGAGACCCGGGCCTACGAGATGGGCTTTAAGCACGCTGCCGTGGGCGCCATGGTGCGCTCCAGCTACCACGCCGATGTGCAGGCCGGCCACGCCTTGAGCGCTATTGCCGACGAGCCCTCCGCCGCCTGAAGCTGCGCTCCGCGCCCATTAGCGGCTGGCCGGTTTGGCAAACCCGGCTTCAGCCCAAGCCACGGCGCTGGCGCGGTTGAGTTTGAAGCCTGGCGACACCCGCACGCTGGCGACCGTCTCGCCGTCTTCGTCTTGCGCGCTGAGGTTGGCCGTGGGGTTTTCGTCGTCGGGCACGATGTCCAGCGCTACGGTGATCCGCCGGGCACCGGCGGTGACCGCAATACTTTGGTGCAGTGATGCATGCAACTGCTGCTCGCTGCGGCGTACAAACTCATGTGCAGTTTTGACCAAGGTGCTAAAGGCATTGCCGTCCAGCGGCTTGGGATTTTTCTTGTCCCGGCCCATGGTCCAGGGCCCCACCAGCGCAGGCTCTGACGCACCGTCTTTGACCATGGCCACCGCCCAGCCGTCGTCGTCTTCGTTTTTGATCACGCGTGCGGTCCAACCGTCGGCGCTCCAGAGGCGGGGTTCCTGGATTTTGGGGGATTCTTCAGTCACAGCAGGCCTGGGGTTGGAATTGAAAATAGCGGGCAAAAAGCGCTGCCAGCCGATGCGCCCATGCTACCGCAGCGCCACGCAGTCCTTGCGTACACTCGGGCGCGGTTTGTCTGCGACCCGCGCCGCCCATGCGTTTGCAGGGCCGCCACTTTTTACTTTTTCACCTACTTTCTTCACTGCCCATGCGCTACCACGCCCACCCCGACCGCTACCAAGGCCGCATGCCCTACCGCCGCTGCGGCCACAGCGGTCTGCAGTTGCCCGCGCTATCGCTAGGCCTGTGGCACAACTTTGGCGACGCCACACCCCTGCAAACCCAGCGCGACATGCTGCGCACCGCGTTTGACCTGGGCATCACCCACTTTGACCTGGCCAACAACTACGGCCCGCCCTATGGCAGCGCGGAGCGCAATTTTGGTGAACACCTCAAGCGCGACTTTCGACCCTACCGCGACGAACTCCTCATCTCCAGCAAAGCCGGCTGGGACATGTGGCCTGGCCCCTATGGCCAAGGCGGCGGCTCGCGCAAATACGTGCTCGCCAGCCTGGACCAAAGCCTGCAGCGCATGGGTCTGGACTACGTGGACATTTTTTACAGCCACCGCTTTGACCCCGACACCCCGCTGGAAGAAACCATGGGCGCACTGGCCAGTGCAGTGCAACAGGGCAAGGCCTTGTACGTGGGCGTGAGCAGCTATTCGGCCGGCAAAACGCGCGAGGCCCACGCCATCCTCAAAAGCATGGGCGTGCAGGCGCTGATCCACCAACCGTCCTACAGCCTGATGAACCGCTGGATTGAAGAAGACTTGCTCGACGCCCTGACGGATACCGGCATGGGCTGCATCGCCTTTAGCGCGCTGGCGCAGGGGCTGCTTACGGACAAATACCTGAACGGCGTGCCGGCGGACGCACGCATGAATCGCCCCGGTGGCGGCTCGTTCACACCCGAACACCTGAGCGCACAAAACCTGCGCCACGTGCGCGCGCTCAACGACATTGCCCAGGCGCGCGGCCAGACGCTGGCGCAAATGGCGGTGGCCTGGGTGCTGCGCGACGCGCGCGTTACGTCCGCGCTGATCGGCGCGAGCAATCCGGCGCAGATTGTGGATCTGGCCGGAGCCATGCAAAACCTGCAGTTCTCCAACACCGAGCTGGCCGCGATTGACCAACACGCCATCGATGGCGGCATCAATCTGTGGCAGCGGCCCAGCACCGACCAGCGCCCGGCATGAGCCAAGACGTCCCGGCGCCTGCCGCCCCGGCAACCCCGACCGCCCAAACCCGAAACGCCGCCCTGCTGGCACTGGGCGCCATTGCGCTGTGGGGCACCTTAGCGCCACTGGGCGTGGCGCTGCGCGAAGTGCCGCCCTTTCTCCTGACTGGCCTGGGCCTGCTGGCTGGCAGCGCATTGGGCCTGGCCCTGACCGGCTGGCAGCTGCTGTGCAGCGCCCCGGCCAGTGCCAAGCGCCAGCAGGCCCTGCGCAGCCTGCGTTTGCCAGCACGCACCTTGGCGCTGGGGGTGTACGGCCTGTTTGGCTTTCACTTTTTGCTCTTCATCGCGCTGCGCCACGCCCCGCCCGTGCAGGCCAATCTGGTGAACTACCTCTGGCCCCTGGGCATGGTCTTGCTCGCGCCCGTGTTTTTGCCGCACACGCGCTTGCGCATCGTCCACGTGGTGGCGGCACTGGTGGGCTTTGCCGGGGCGGCGCTGGCGATTTTGGGGGCCGCAGGCGGGACAGGTGCTGAGGCGGGTGCCAGCGGTTTTGCCTGGGGCTATGTGCCCGCTGGTGCTTCGGCGTTTGTCTGGGCGAGTTATTCGCTGCTCACCCAGCGGGTCGCGCCGTTTCCGACCGCGTCGATCGGGGTGTTTGGCCTGGTCTCGGGACTGCTGTCGCTGCTGTGCCACGTGGTGCTGGAGCCAGCGGTGGCGCTCAGCGCGGGCGACGTGCTGCTGATTGCCCTGCTCGGTTTGGGGCCGCTGGGCGGTGCGTTTTACCTGTGGGACGCCGCGCTCAAGCGCGGCGACGCACGCCAGATTGGGCTGCTGTCGTTTCTGACGCCCTTGCTGTCAACACTGGGTTTGCTGTGGCTGCGTGCCGAGTGGCCGAGCGTCTCGATTGCACTGGCCGCTGGCCTGATCGTGGGAGCGGCTTGGCTGGGATCGCGCGCAGCGCCCTGACAGGCGTCAGGCGCTGGCGACCATCTCCAGCGCCGGGTTTTCCGCTTGCAGCACGCGCTGCGCCCACGGCGCCAGGCGCGTGGTGTCGGAACGCAAAATTTCTTGCTTGACCGCCAGAATCTGCGCCGGGTGCATGGAAAAACTGCGCAAACCCATGCCTAGCAGCAACCGTGTCAGACCCACGTCGCCAGCCATTTCGCCACAGACGCTGACGCCCTTGCCCTGCAAGCGACATTCGGCGATGGTGGCGGCCACCAGGTGCAGCACGGCAGGGTGCAGCGGGTCGTACAAATGCGCTACCGACTCGTCGGCACGGTCAATGGCCAGGGTGTACTGGATCAGGTCGTTGGTGCCAATCGACAAGAAGTCGAAGTATTTCAAAAACAATTTCAGTGTCAGCGCCGCAGCCGGGATTTCTATCATCGCCCCGAGCTGCACCGGGCCGTAGGCCTGGCCGCGCTTGTCCAGAGTTCGGCGCGCCTGCGCGATATGCGCCAGGGTCTGGTGGATTTCGCTGGCGTGCGCCAACATGGGCACCAGCAAATGCACCTGGCCAAAAGCTGCTGCCCGCAATATGGCGCGCAACTGGGTGAGGAACATCTCGGGATCGGCCAGGCTCCAGCGGATAGCGCGCAGGCCCAGGGCCGGGTTCAGGTGGGCGGCGTCGTGCACGCTGCTGTCGAGCGGCTTGTCAGCGCCCACGTCCACCGTGCGAATGGTCACCGGCAGGCCCTGCATGCCTTCCACCGCGCGTTTGTAGGCCTGGAACTGCTCTTCTTCGTCCGGCAAATGGCCGCGCCGTCCCATGAACAAAAACTCACTGCGAAACAGGCCCACGCCCAGCGCACCCGCCTGCAGAGCGGCCTGCGCGTCTTCGGGCATTTCGATATTGGCCAACAACTGCACTTTTTCGCCGTCCATGGTCACGGCCGGCGTATTGAGCAGGCGCGAAAGGCGACTGCGCTCGAGCTCGACCTGGCGTTTTTTAAAACTGTATTCCGCCAGGATGATGGGCGAAGGGTCAACAATCACCACGCCAGCGTCGCCGTCGATGATGATCCAGTCGTCCTGGCGCACCAACTGGCTGCAGGTGCGCGCGCCCACCACCGCCGGTATGTCCATGCTGCGCGCCACGATCGCGGTGTGCGAGGTTTTGCCGCCGACATCGGTAATGAAACCGACGAAAACGCTTTGCTTGAACTGCAGCATGTCGGCGGGCGACAGGTCGTGCGCTACCAGCACCAGTGGCACGTCCACCGTGTCGCCCAGCAACAGGTCTTGCTGCGACTGCCGGCGCAGGTGGCGCGCAGGTGGCGCCACGATGGGGGACGCCACGCCCCGCATGGCGCGCAAGACGCGCTCCACTATTTGCTCCAGGTCCGCCTTGCGTTCGCGCAAATAGGCGTCCTCCATCTCGTCAAACTGGCGCGAGATGGCCTCGAGCTGTGTGGTCAGCGCCCACTCGGCGTTGTAGAGGCGCTCGGTGATCCAGCCCTTGACGCCGCTGACGAGTTCCTCGTCTTGGAGCAGCATCAAGTGGACGTCGAGCAGGGCATTGAGTTCATGGGGCGCCTCTTTGGGGCCCATGTGCGAAATGCTTTCCTGCAGGCGGTACAGCTCTTCGACCACCGCGTCGCGGCCAGCGCGCGCACGCTCAATCTCGGCGTCCACCTCCTGCGGCGCAATGAAGTAGTGCGCCACGTCCATCCGGCTGGAAGCCACGATGACCGCGCGGCCAATGGCGACCCCGCGTGAGACGGCCAATCCGTGGATGGAAAAAGTCATGGCAGTGCCGGACCTTATTCGCCTTCGCCGAACCGGTCGGCGATCAGGGCCAACAAAGCGTCCATAGCCTCCTGGGCCCGCTCGCCCTCGGTTTCCAGCAGGATCTCAGCGCCCAGGCCCGCAGCCAGCATCATTACGCCCATGATGCTTTTGGCGTTGACCCGGCGCTCGCCTCGGCTGAGCCAGATGTCGCAAGGAAAGCTGCCCGCAAGCTTGGTCAGCTTGGCCGAAGCCCGCGCGTGCAGCCCCAGCCTATTGATGATGGTCGTGGTGGATTGGATCATGGGGTTTCTTGGTTTGGTTCAATGGCGCCGTCACGGCGACCTGCATGATGCACTGCGAGCCGCCGGCCAGCGCGCGCGCCACCAACAAATCAAGAGATTCGTGGCGGTAATTGACGGTGCGCAAGAGCATGGGCAGGTTCACGCCGGCCACCAGCTTGGAGTGCACGCCGTCGACCAGCTTTTGCGCCACGTTGCAAGGGGTGGCGCCAAACACATCGGTGAGTACCAGCACGCCCGGCGCATCCAATTGCTCGACGATGATGCGTGCGCTCGCCAGGGTGTCTTCGGGCGGCTCGTTGGCCGTCACATCCATCGCAAACAGCTTGTGCTCGACCTCTGGAAACACATGCAACACACAGGCTCGCAAGGCGCTGGCCAGCGGTGCATGCGCGATGATCAAAATACCAATGGTCATAAGGTGGGTGCCAGACGCAGGAAGGGCCCGATTATCGTGTCTTTGCCCGCAACAAATGCACATAGGCGGCCAGCAGGCACACCGCGTAAACCGCCATGGCGCCCTGGTAAGCGCCAGGTGAAGCCCAACCCAGCGCCCGCAAGCCGTCAATCAGCAAGCCCACGCCCCACTGCACCGCAAAAACGCCGCTGAAGATCAGTAGGTTAAAAGCCGATAAGGCCCGCCCCGCCAATGCCGGAGGAAAAGCCATGCCAATGGCCGGTTGTGCCAAGGTACCAACCGTGCCGGTGACGCAAAACAGCGTCCACGCCAGGCCCGAGAATCCGGCTACGCGGCTGCCCGAAACCGCCATCAGCAGCAGCAAAGCGATGTGCAGCGGCAGCCCCCAGGCCATCAGTTGCTCGGCGCGCCAACCTTTGCGCGCCAGCCAGGGGTTGACCCAGCCCCACACCAGAAAGGCCAGCATCATCGCCACATTGAGCCAAAACATCGCCGTAGACGCCGCCACCGGCGTAAAACCCGCCACATTCACCAACCAGGGCGCAGCCCACAGGGTTTGCATCGCCACCATGCCGCCGTAGCCTACAAAGCCAAAGGGCGCCAGGCTGCGGAAATAAGGGTCGCGCCAGACGGCGCCATAGCCTGGCCCCACCGCTGGGACGATGGTCGCGGTGGTCGCGGTGGTCGCAGCGGTGCCTGGCGCAGGCTGGCCGGGCACCTGCCAGGCAATCAGCGCCATAGACAAGGCCAACAGCGCGCCCAAAATCAGGAACAGGCCGCGCCAACCGGTGATGGGCAGCAGCCACTGCACCGGCAAGGTCGAAGCCACCATACCCAAAGCGCCCGTCATCAGCATCCACGAGCTCGCGCGCATCTGCGCTCCGGGGGCATACCAGCGCCGGTAGCTGGTCAGGGGTGCCATCAAACAGGCGCTCACACCCACCCCGCACAGCACGCGCGCCACGAAAAGCTCCACGAAGCCCGAGGCCCGCGCAAAGGCCACGCAGGCCAGCACCGCCACCGACAAAAAGGCCAGCACCACACGTTTTGGCCCCAAGCGGTCCAGCCAGGTGCCCAAGGGTAGCTGCGTCAGGGCAAAACCAAAAAAGTAGCCCCCGGCCAGCAGCCCCAAGTCACCCGCGCTCAAGCCAAACTCTTGCACCAGCGTGGGCGCCAGGGTGGCAGTCACGGCCCGAATCAGGGTGGACAAAAAGTAGGCAAAGGCAAAGGCCAAAAACAGCACCACCGCGCGGCGCGGGGTCAGCGAAACAAAGGGAGCTGCGGTCATCGTGCCTTGACTCCGTCAAAAAAGGGCTCTGCCATTTCGGGCCTTATGCGCGCAGCGTAAACCGCGAGGTGGTACACCTCGGCCCCCACTGCGACCCAAGCCAGGTGCGCCTGCACCGTTTGGCCGTCACCGGCCTCGCCGGACGCGGTCAGCACGCGCAGAGGCAGCGCGTGGGCGCTGGTGCTTAAGGGCGCCAAGACGGGAGCGCCTTGCGCCTTCATTTGCAGCAGGCTTGCGGCCTGCCATTGCGCCTGAAGTTGATCCGCATCACCGCCCGGCGGAACGGCAACGCGGCTGACGGCAAACAAGGCGCCATCGGCCTCGCAGCCCACCATTTCCATGTCCAGCTTATGGCCGCCCAAGGGCACCATGCGTTGTGCGCGGTCGGGCTTGCAGGGCAGCGTGAGCGCCAATTCGCCCAGCGCCGCACTGCGCCAATTGAGCGCCGGACTGCAGGCTGACAAACCAAGCGACACCAACATGGGCACGGCCAGCACCAGCCCACGCCGACGCGAATGCCAAGGACGCGGCAGCAGCCACTGTTGGGTCACGTCTGGCCTGGCTTAGTGCTCGCTCAGGCCTTGGCCTGTGCCAGCAAGGTGCCAGCGTCGCTCACCTCGAACTTGCCTGGACCTTCGACGTTCAGGCTTGCCACTTTTCCGTCTTTAACCAGCATGGAGTAGCGGTTGCTGCGCAGGCCCATGCCGCGGCTGGTCAGGTCCAGCGTCAAGCCGGTGGCTTTGGTGAAGTCTGCACTGCCGTCGGCCAGCATGCGCACTTTGGCACCGGTCTTTTGGTCGCGCGCCCAGGCGCCCATCACGAAGGCGTCGTTCACGCTCACGCACCAGATCTCGTCCACGCCTGCGGCCTTGAAGTCCTCAAAGTGCTGCACATATCCGGGCACATGCTTGGCCGAACAGGTGGGGGTGTAAGCGCCGGGCAGCGCGAACAGCGCAATCGTCTTGCCAGCGCTGGCCTTGGCCACGTCCACGGCGTTGGGGCCGATGCTGCAGCCTTCGCCCTCGACTTCGGAATATTCCATCAAGGTGCTTGCGGGAAGGGTGTCGCCTACTTGGATCATGTTGTCTCCTATTGATGGTGTGGGTTGTAAAAAAGAAAAACGGCCCATCATTGTGGGCCGTTTTCGCACGCTGAGCAGCGCAAGCGCTGCATGGGCTTATACCGCTGCTGCCTTTTCCACCAAGCGGGTCGCAACCCAGTTCTTGGTTTTGGAAATAGGACGGCTTTCGGTAATTTCGATCACGTCACCCATTTTGTAGGCTCCGTTTTCGTCATGGGCGTGGTACTTGCTGGATTTACCAACAATTTTGCCGTAGAGCTCGTGCTTAACGCGGCGTTCGATCAAAACCGTCACGGTCTTGGAACGCTTGTCGCTGACCACCTTGCCAATCAAGGTGCGCTTGAGGGATTTTTTAGCTTCCGTCATTTATCGCTCCTTATTTGGCGGATGTTTCAGCGCTT
>CANFNE010000095.1 GCA_947448105.1 Burkholderiales bacterium | reverse complement strand
CTGAATCGCCATCGCCCGGCGTACGCTGTCTTCGGTCGGCGTGGTGATCGCTTCGTCGAAGGCGTTGGTGTGCAGCGAATTACAGTTGTCGTAAATCGCAATCAGCGCCTGCAGCGTGGTGCGGATGTCGTTGAACTGGATCTCTTGCGCGTGCAGGCTGCGCCCGCTGGTCTGGATGTGGTATTTGAGCTTTTGGCTGCGCTCGTTGGCGCCGTATTTTTCTTTCATGGCCACCGCCCAGATGCGGCGCGCCACGCGGCCCATCACGGTGTATTCCGGGTCCATGCCGTTGCTGAAGAAGAAGCTCAGGTTGGGCGCAAAGTCGTCAATGTGCATGCCGCGCGCCAGGTACGCTTCGACAAAAGTGAAGCCGTTAGAGAGCGTGAATGCCAGCTGGCTGATCGGGTTGGCGCCGGCTTCGGCGATGTGGTATCCGCTGATGGACACGCTGTAAAAGTTGCGCACGTCGTGGTGCACAAAGTACTGCGCAATGTCGCCCATCACCTTCAATGAAAATTCGGTGGAGAAGATGCAGGTGTTCTGGCCCTGGTCTTCTTTCAGAATGTCGGCCTGCACCGTGCCGCGTACATTGGCCAGCACCCATTCCTTGATCTTGGCCGTCTCGGTGTCGGTCGGTTCGCGCTTGTTGTCGGTTTTGAACTTGTCGATGTTCTGGTCAATGGCGGTGTTCATGAACATGGCCAAAATACTTGGCGCCGGGCCGTTGATGGTCATGCTCACCGAGGTGCTGGGGTTGCACAGATCAAAGCCACCGTACAGCACCTTCATGTCGTCGATGGTGGCAATGCTCACGCCGCTGTTGCCCACCTTGCCGTAAATGTCCGGGCGCGGGTCCGGGTCGTTGCCGTAGAGCGTGACCGAGTCAAAGGCGGTGGACAGGCGCTTGGCGGCCATGCCGGAACTCAGCAGCTTGAAGCGCGTGTTGGTGCGAAAGGCGTCGCCCTCGCCGGCAAACATGCGGGTCGGGTCTTCACCCTCGCGTTTGAAGGCAAAAGTGCCGGCGGTGTAGGGGTAGCTGCCGGGCACGTTGTCCAGCATCAACCACTTCAAGATTTCGCCGTGGTCTTCATAGGTGGGCAGCGCGACCTTGCGGATGGTGGTGCCGCTGAGGGACTGGGTGGTCAGCGCGGTGCGGATTTCCTTGTCGCGGATTTTGACGATGTATTCGTCGCCCGCGTAGGCCTTTTGCATTTCAGGCCACTGGGCCAGCAGCTTTTTGGCGGCGGCGTCTTGTGTGTGTTCGCGCTCTTGCGCCAAGCCCAAAGCGGCCTCGGCGGCGCGGGCTTTGGCGGGGCGGCCCACTTGCAGCATGGCGGCCGCAGCCTGCAACTGCTGAATCTCGCGGGCAAGCTGCGCCTGGGCGCGGGCGCGCTTTTTGTAGCCGCGCACCGTGTCGCTGATCTCGGCCAGATAGCGGGTACGCGCAGCGGGCACGATAGGCATTTGATTACTACTGTGGCGCACTCCGGCTACTGGCAGCAGACGCTGCACAGGTACGGCCAGGCCCAGGGCTTGCAGGCGGGGCAGCATGGCCTGGTAGAGCGCGGTCACACCGTCGTCGTTAAAGCGCGCGGCCATGGTGCCAAACACGGGCATGCTTTCCATGGGCGTGGTCCAGGCCTCGCGGTTGCGCTGCACTTGCTTTGCCACGTCGCGCAGCGCGTCTGCCGAACCCTTGCGGTCAAACTTGTTGATGGCGACAAACTCGGCAAAGTCGAGCATGTCAATCTTTTCCAGCTGGCTGGCCGCGCCAAACTCGGGCGTCATCACATACAGCGGCACGTCCACTAACGGCACGATGGCCGCGTCGCCCTGGCCGATGCCAGAGGTCTCGACCACGATCAAATCAAAACCGGCCACTTTGCAGGCGGCAATGACGTCGGGCAAGGCCTGGCTGATTTCGGAGCCAAAGTCGCGGGTGGCCAGACTGCGCATAAAGACTCTTGCCCCCACACTCCCCACTGCGTGTGGTTCGCTGCCCCCCGAGGGGGCTAATTTTTCTTGGGACGGCCCGGCGAAAAATTTCGCACCCTTGGTGGTCGCCCAGGGCGAAATCGCGTTCATGCGAATGCGGTCGCCCAACAAGGCGCCGCCGCTTTTGCGCCGCGAAGGGTCAATTGAGATGACCGCGATGCGCAGCGTGTCGCCACAGTCCAGGCGCAGGCGGCGGATCAGCTCGTCGGTGAGCGACGATTTTCCCGCGCCACCCGTGCCGGTAATGCCGATGCTGGGAATCTTGGTGGCGGCAGCTTGCACGCGCAGGGTTTGCAGCGTGGCGTCACTCACCTTGCCCGCTTCGACCACGGTCAAAAACTGCGCCAGCGCGCGCCAATGGGCGTCGGTGTGGCCTTGGATGGCGTTCAGGTCGGTAGGGGCGTAGGGCGCCAGGTCGTGGTCGCAGCGCATCACCATCTCGCCGATCATGCCGGCCAGGCCCATTTTTTGGCCGTCTTCGGGGCTGTAAATGCGGGTTACGCCATAGGCTTGCAACTCGGCAATCTCGGACGGCACGATCACGCCACCGCCGCCGCCAAACACCTTGATGTGCGCCCCGCCCCGGGCTTTGAGCAGGTCGACCATGTACTTGAAATACTCCACATGGCCGCCTTGGTAAGAGCTCATCGCAATGCCCTGCACGTCTTCCTGCAAGGCTGCCGTCACCACTTCTTCTACGCTGCGGTTGTGGCCCAGGTGAATTACCTCGGCACCCATGCCCTGCAGAATGCGGCGCATGATGTTGATGGCCGCGTCGTGGCCGTCAAACAGGCTCGCAGCGGTGACGAAGCGCACTTTTTGCGTTGGGCGGTAGTTGGCCAGGGCTTGGTATTCGGCGGAAAGATCGGTCATGGTGGGCGGTCTCGATGGGGTTGCCATTGTTCTAAGGCTGAGTTGACGTTTACGTTAACGTCAATCCACAGCCCCCGACTGTAAACCATCGCGCCGGGTTGGCGATAATGCGGCCAAACTTAACTGCCCCTATGACCTTCCTCGCCCTGGACATTGGCAACACCCGCCTGAAGTGGGCGCTGTACGCATCCCCCCTTCCCGGAGCCGAACTCCTGGCCCATGGTGCCGAGTTTCTGGAAAACATCGACAAGCTCAGCGACGGTGTGTGGGCCACGCTGGCCCCTCCGTCGCATATTTTGGCGTGTGTGGTGGCGGGCGACGCGATCAAGCGCCGGGTCGAGGCCCAGCTCGAACTGTGGGACGTTGTCCCGCAATGGGTGGTGGCCAGCGACGCCGAAGCCGGTCTGCGCAACGGCTACGACCACCCCAGCCGCCTGGGTGCGGACCGCTGGGTGGCGATGATAGGCGCCTACCACCGCATGCTGGCCCAGGGCGCACCCAGGCCCATGGTGGTGGTGATGGTGGGCACGGCGGTGACGGTCGAGGCCATTTCGCCCGACGGCCGCTTTTTGGGCGGCTTTATCCTGCCCGGCCACGGCATCATGCTGCGCGCGCTGGAGTCGGGCACCGCCGGTCTGCACGTGCCCACAGGCGAGGTCTGCCCTTTTCCGACCAACACCAGCGACGCGCTCACCAGCGGCGGCACCTACGCCATTGCGGGCGCGGTGGAATGCATGGTGCAGCATGTGCGCCAGCGCTGCGCCGAAGAGCCCTTGTGCATCATGACCGGTGGCGCGGGCTGGAAAATGGCGCCCAGCATGACGCGCCCCTTTGAGCTGGTGGACAACCTGATCTTTGACGGCCTGCTGGTGATTGCCCAGCGGCGCTTCGGTCCGCGCTAAAACAAGGATAGGCGCGCTGGTTCAGGCGGCCTTTGCCAACCAGGCCTCAGCCAGGCGCACCCAGTAGCTTGCCCCCAGCGGGATGAGGTGGTCGTTGAAGTCGTAGCTGGGGTTGTGCAGCATGCAAGGGCCGCCGCCGTGGCCCAGGCTGCGGTGGTCGCCGTCGCCATTGCCCAAAAACACGTAGCAGCCGGGTTTGGCCATCAACATATAGGCAAAGTCTTCTGCGCCCATGGTGGGCTCCTGTGCCTGGATGCGGTCTGGCCCCACCAGCGCGGCCATGACGCCGCGGGCAAACCCGGCCTCGGGCGCGCTGTTGATAGTGGGCGGGTAGTTGCGGCGGAAGTCAAACGCACATTCCACGCCAAAGGCCGCCGCCGTGTGCTGCGCCACTTCGCGCATCCGCTGCTCGAGCATGTCCAGCACCTCAAAGGTGAACGCGCGCACGGTGCCCTGCAGGACACAAAAATTGGGAATGACGTTGGTAGCTTCGCCCGCGTGGATCATGGTCACGGAGATCACCCCGGCGTCGATCGGCTTGAGGTTGCGGCTCACAATCGTCTGAAAGGCCTGCACCATCTGGCAGGCCACAGGTACCGGGTCCAGCCCCAGGTGCGGCATGGCGCCGTGCGCGCCCTTGCCCCGGATGGTGATTTTGAATTCATTGCTCGACGCCATCACCGGCCCGGCGCTCACCGCAAAATTGCCTTGCGCAATCCCCGGCCAGTTGTGCATGCCGAACACCGCATCCATGGGAAATTGTTCGAACAAGCCTTCCTTGATCATCTCGCGTGCGCCGCCGCCACCCTCCTCGGCCGGCTGAAAAATCAGGTACACCGTGCCATCAAAGTCGCGGTGCGTACTCAGGTAATGGGCTGCCGCCAGCAGCATGGCGGTGTGGCCGTCGTGGCCGCAGGAGTGCATTTTTCCTGGGTGCACGCTGGCGTGGGCAAAGGTGTTGACCTCTTGCATAGGCAAGGCGTCCATGTCGGCACGCAGGCCAATGGCGCGCGCGGACGTGCCTGCTTTGACAATGCCGACCACGCCCGTGGTGCCCAGGCCCCGGTGGATGGGAATGCCCCACTCGGTCAGCTTGGCCGCCACCACGTCGGCGGTGCGCACTTCCTGAAAGCACAGCTCGGGGTGGGCGTGCAGATCGCGCCGGATGGCGGCAATAGCCGGTGCGTGGTGGACGATGGATTCAATCAATTGCATACAGGAACCTTGGAAAATTTCGCCAAACCGTCAGCGCGCATGGCGCTGGCTTGCTAGGATGGGCTTTATTGTCATCCCACCGCGCAGCGCGCCCACGCCACTATGCCAGAGACCATTCGCATCTACGCCGACGCATCGCCCGGCACCCGTACAGTGCTGGGCGCCTGCCCGCACGATTGTCCGGATACCTGTTCGCTGGTCACCACGGTGCAGGACGGCGTCGCCGTCAAGGTGCAAGGCAACCCCCAGCATCCGCAAACCGACGGGGTCTTGTGCACCAAGGTTGCGCGCTACACCGAGCGCACCTACCACCCCGAGAGGCTTTTGCAGCCCCTGCGCCGCAGCGGCCCCAAGGGAAGCGGTCAGTTCACGCCGGTTTCCTGGGACGAGGCGCTGGCCGACATCGCGCAGCGCCTCCAATCCATCGTGGCCGACCCCCAGCGCGGCCCGCAGGCGGTGCTGCCGTACAGCTACGCCGGCACCATGGGCTGGGTGCAAGGCGAGGCCATGGCCGATCGCTTTTTCAACCGCATGGGCGCCTCGCTGCTGGAGCGCACCATTTGCGCGTCCGCCGGTGGTGCAGCCCTGGACGCCACACTGGGCGGCAAAGTAGGCATGCGGGTGGAATTTTTCGCCGAGTCCAAGCTGATCCTTATCTGGGGCAGCAACCCCATTGGCAGCAATCTGCACTTTTGGCGCTATGCGCAGACGGCCAAGCGCAAGGGCGCCAAGCTCATTTGCATCGATCCGCGCAAGACCGAAACCGCAGAAAAATGCCACGAACACATCGCCCTGCGCCCCGGCACAGACGCGGCACTGGCGCTGGCCCTGATGCAGCAACTCATCGTCCACGGCTGGCTGGACCACGACTATATTGCGCGCCACACCCTGGGTTGGCAGGCGCTGCGCGAACGTGCGCTGCAGTGGCCGCCTGCGCGGGCCGCAGAGGTCTGCGGCATTCCCGTAACGCAAATCGAGTCGCTGGCACGCGACTACGGGGCATCCGTTGCCAGCCGCGAACCAGCCGCCATTCGCCTGAACTACGGCATGCAACGCGCGCGCGGCGGCGGCAATGCGGTGCGGGCGGTGGCCTGCCTGCCCGCGCTCGTTGGCGCCTGGCGCCACCGCGCCGGGGGCATGTTGCTGTCGGCCTCAGGCACCCATGGCTTTGACAAATCAAAGCTCAGCCGCCCCGACCTGCGCACGAGTGGCCTCAGCCGCAGCGTGAACATGAGCACCATCGGCGACCAACTGCTGCGCCCTGGTGGCGCCGATTTCGGCCCCCGGATTGACGCGCTCATTGTCTACAACAGCAACCCGGTAGCGGTCGCCCCCGATTCCAGCAAGGTGGCCCAAGGCTTTGGCCGCGAAGACCTGTTCACCGTGGTGCTCGAACACTTTCAAACCGACACCGCCGATTACGCCGACTACATCCTTCCCGCCACCACGCAGCTCGAGCACTGGGACGTACACACCACCTACGGCCACACCGACATCCTGCTCAACCGCCCGGCCGTCGCGCCCGTGGGCCAGGCCCGCACCAACACCGATATCTTCCGGGCGCTGGCCGAGGCTATGGGCTACGCAGAACCGTGTTTTGCGGACGACGATCTGGCCCTGTGCCGCATGGCGTTTGACGCCCGGGTGGACTTTGCCCAGTTGCTCGAACACGGCTTTGTCAGCCTGGGAATGCCAGAAGCACCGTTCGCCGATGGCGGTTTCGCCACGCCTTCGGGCAAATGCGAATTTTTTAGTGCCCGCCTGGCGGCGTCCAACGGCGACGGCCTGCCCGATTACTTGCCCAATTACGAACCCGCCAACGCCTACAGCAGCTACCCGCTGGCCATGATTTCACCGCCAGCGCGAAATTTCATGAACTCCACCTTTGCCAACGTCAAAAGCCTGCGAGCCATTGAGGGCGAACCCCTGCTGGAAATCAGCGCAGCGGACGCCGCGAGCCGCGGCATCGAGAACGGCGACCTGGTGCGCGTCTTCAATGACCGGGGCCAATACCACTGCAAAGCCAGCGTGAGCCAGCGCGCACGGTCCGGCGTGGTCAACGGGCTGGGCGTATGGTGGCGCAAGCTCGGGCCCCGAGGCACGAATGTGAACGAAGTGACAGGCCAGCGACTCACGGACATGGGCCGAGCCCCCACGTTTTACGACTGCGCGGTTGAGGTGGAAAAGTCCACGGGGTAGGCTGGGCTTGGCGATTAGCAGCGCCGCAACAAAGTCGCGACGCCCGCCCCGCTGGGTACTAAACCCTGGGCTGCGCGAAATTCAGCACACGGGTGGCGATCCATGTTTCCACCAGAAAACACACCAAGGCCAACAAAAAGCAGACGACACCGGCCAGAAAACTGGCGATGGAGATGCGCAAGCCCTGAAAGTCCAGCGTTTCGCCCAAAAACAGCACGATGATGGTCAACCCGATGCAAACGGCGCACAGCGTGAGCAGGGCGATACTGCAGTTGGCCAGCAAACCGCGTCGGCGCAGCTCAGCCAACTCCTTGAAAATTTTGGCGTGTTCAGGCGCATCGCTGTGGCTTTGGATGCTTCTCTCCAACAACCGGGCCCGGTCAATGATGCGGCCTAACCGGTTCGCCACCGCACCAATCATTCCCGAGACCGCCGTCAACAAGAACACGGGAGCCACTGAGAGTTGAATGCCGTGGGCAACGGTGTCTGGATCAAGTGGGAGCAACATGGGAAATTTCCTTCAAAAAAAAACGCCAACTGAAAAGTTGGCGTTTTGAAAACAACGCGGACGCTGTTTTATTGGTTGCGCGAGTAGGATTTGAACCTACGACCTTTGGGTTATGAGCCCAACGAGCTACCAGGCTGCTCCATCGCGCGGTATGTCGATATTCTACCTTAAACCGCCGCCTTCGTGGCGTCATCTTCAACTATTTCGCTGCGTTCGACCAACTCAACCAAAGCCATGGGCGCGTTGTCTCCCACACGGAAACCCATTTTCAGGATGCGTGTGTAGCCACCTGGACGGGCTTTGAAACGGGGGCCGAGTACGTCGAACAGTTTGGTGACGCTGTCGCGATCACGCAAACGGTCAAATGCCAGACGGCGATTGGCCAAAGTGGCTTCTTTGGCCAAAGTGATCATGGGCTCGACCACGCGGCGCAATTCCTTGGCCTTGGGGACGGTGGTCTTGATGGCTTCGTGGGCAATCAAGGAATTCATCATGTTGCGAAGCATCGCCAAGCGGTGTGAGCTTGTGCGGTTGAGTTTGCGTAATCCGTGTCCGTGGCGCATTTTTAATTTCCTTCAATCTACTATTTACGAGCAGCCGTACCAGGTACTGCTCTGGGCGCTGGGCCACAAGGGCCCAAAATGTAATTAACGCTTTTCGAGCGCCGCTGGCGGCCAGCTTTCGAGCTTCATGCCGAGCGTCAAACCGCGGGAAGCCAAAACTTCCTTGATCTCGTTGAGTGACTTGCGCCCCAGGTTAGGCGTCTTGAGCAACTCGTTCTCGGTGCGCTGGATCAGGTCACCGATGTAGTAAATGTTCTCGGCCTTCAGGCAGTTCGCAGAACGCACGGTGAGTTCGAGCTCATCGACCGGACGCAACAGAATCGGATCAAACTTGGCTTCGCGGCTCGACGCTGCGGGACCAAAGCCTGGCAACTCATTGCCTTCCAACTGCGCAAACACAGCGAGCTGTTCCACCAAGATGCGTGCCGACGAGCGGACCGCGTCTTCGGCGCTGACAGCACCGTTGGTTTCAATGTCCACCACCAGCTTGTCCAGATCGGTGCGCTGCTCAACGCGAGCGCTTTCGACCACGTAGCTCACACGCTTGACCGGCGAGAACGACGCATCGAGCACCATACGGCCGATGGACTTGGTAGGCTCGTCGGCATGGCGGCGCATGGAACCGGG
>CANFNE010000094.1 GCA_947448105.1 Burkholderiales bacterium | reverse complement strand
GGCGCGCGCCTGTCCACGCAGATCAGTATTGCCGGGCGCATGCTGGTGTTTTTGCCCCAAGACGACCATATTGGTGTGTCGCAAAAAATACCGCTGGCCCAGCGCGAAGACCTGCGCCAGCGCGTGCAGGCCCTGGCTGGTAGCGAAGGCGGCGGTTTTATCCTGCGCACCAATGCCGAAGACGCCCAAGACACCGAGCTGGGCGACGACATTGCCTATTTGCGCAAGGCCTGGGCGCGCATCAAGAGCGCCTCGCTCAAGCTGCCGCCCACGAGCTTGTTGCACCAGGACCTGAATTTGCTGCAGCGCGTGCTGCGCGACCTGGTGGGCGAAAGCACCCAAACCATCCGCGTGGATTCGCGCGAACAGTTTGAAGCCTTGCAGGCATTTGGCGCCGAGTTCATGCCCCAGGCGGTCAAAAAACTGCAGCATTACAAGGGCGAGCGCCCGATTTTTGACCTGTATGCGATCGACGAAGAAATCGCCAAAGCGCTGGGGCGCCGGGTGGATCTCAAGAGCGGCGGCTACCTGATCATTGACCAGACCGAGGCGCTGACCACGGTGGACGTGAACACCGGCGGCTTTGTCGGTGCGCGCAATTTTGACGACACGATTTTCAAGACCAACCTGGAAGCCGCCCAAGCCCTGGCCCGCCAACTGCGCCTGCGCAACCTGGGTGGCATCATCGTGGCCGACTTTATTGACATGGCGCGCGCCGACCACCGCGACGCGGTGCTGGCGGAGTTCAAAAAACAACTCGCGCGCGACCGGGTGAAAACCATGGCCGGCGGCTTTTCGCAGCTCGGCTTGGTGGAGATGACGCGCAAGCGCACCCGCGAATCCTTGGCACACATGCTGTGCGAACCCTGCCCGGTGTGCGAGGGCAAGGGCATTGTCAAAACCGCGCGCAGCGTGGTGTACGACATCTTTCGCGAGATTCTGCGCGAGGCGCGACAGTTCAACCCGCAAGAGTTCCGCATCGTGGCCGCACCCAAAGTGATCGAGCTGTTTCTGGACGAAGAAAGCCAGCACCTGGCGGGCCTGAGCGAATTCATCGGCAAGCCGGTGTCGCTGCAAAGCGAGTCCGCCATGGGGCAGGAACAGTACGACATCGTGCTGCTGTAGGCCATGCGCTTGAAGATTGCCGTACTGAGCCGCAATTTTTCCACCACGGGTGGGGGGGCGGAGCGGTATTCGGTGGCGGTGGTGGAGGAGCTTGCGGCGCGGCATGAGGTGCATGTGTTTACCCAACACGTGGGCAATGTGTTGCCCGGTGTGACTTACCACGCCGTGGCGTTGCCCCTGCGTCGGCCGCGATGGATCAACCAACTGTATTTCGCAACCGCCACCTGGTGGGACACGCGCAGTGGCTTTGACGTGGTGCATTCCCACGAAAACACCTGGCACGGGAATGTGCAAACCGTGCATGTGCTGCCGGTCAAACACAATCTGTTTCACGGCAAACGGGGTCTGGCACTGGCGCTGCGTTGGCTCAAGGTGGCGACCAGCCCGCGCTTGCTGACCTATCTCTGGCTGGAGCGCCAACGCTACGCACCAGCGCCGCACCGGCGCATTGTGCTCACATCACAGGCGCTGATGGGCCAATTTTTGGAAGCCTACCCGCAGGCGCGCGCCATGACCGAGGTGATAGCGCCCGGCGTGGCCAGCGCGCCCGGACCCTGCAGCGCTATGCAAAGGCAACAGTCGCGTGCAGACTTGGGCTTGCCCGCGCAAGGCAGGGGTTTGCTGCTGGTGGGCAACGATTTCCGCAAAAAAGGCCTGCCCACACTGATGCAAGCGCTGGTGCATTTGCCTGGCGACGTATGGCTGGCAGTGGTAGGGCAGTCGCGCCAACTGGCCGATATGCAAAGTCTTGCCCAGCGCTTGGGCGTAGCGCACCGGGTGTGGTTTTTGGGTTCGCTGTCCGACATGGACCGCGCCTACCAAGCAGCAGACTGCTTGGTGCACCCCACGCTGGAAGACACCTATGCCATGGTGGTGTTGGAGGCCATGGCGCATGGGCTGCCGGTGGTGGTGAGTGGGGCGCAGTGGTGTGGCATTGCTGCAGAATTGCAGCACCGCGTTCATGCGCTTGTGCTGCAAGACCCTGCTTCGGTGCGCGATTTGCAGGTTAATGTTGAAGCGATTCTTAGCGACCAGCATTTGCTTGAAACGCTGTCCAGCAATGCCGTCGAATTCGCCCGCCACCGCACTTGGCGTGACGTGGCGCAAAAGCACGAAGCGCTGTACCTTCAAGTTAAAAACTAAGCCAGTCCAAGCAATGAAAATCCCGGTCTTGATGTACCACCAAATTGAGGAGCATGCGCCCAAAGGCACGCCCCTGCGTGGCTTGGTGGTGCGGCCAAAAACGTTTGCCCGGCACATGGCGCTGATGCACTTGCTGGGCTACCGGGGTTTGTCGATGGGTGAGTTGATGCCGTACCTGCGCGGAGAAAAACAGGGCAAGGTATTTGGAATTACGTTTGACGATGGATACGAAAACAACCTTCGCAACGCCTTGCCCGTGCTGCAGCGGCATGGCTTTACCGCCACGTGTTACGCGGTCAGCGCTGCCCTAGGCAAAACCAATGCCTGGGACGCTGACTTGGGCATCAATCAGGTGCCCTTGATGAACGCGCAGCAATTGCAGCAATGGCGCGCGGGCGGCCAAGAGGTGGGGTGCCATTCGCAAAACCATGTTCGCCTGTCCGGCTTGACGCCTGAAGAACTGCACGTTGAAGTGGTGGAGTCGCGTGGGCAACTGGGCGCTCAACTGCAAGATACTTCTGCCATCGCGCATTTTTGCTATCCCTACGGCGCCTTTGACGCAGCGGCAACCCAGGCCGTGCGCGCTGCCGGGTACCTGAGTGCAACGACCACGGTACGCGGGCGGTTGGACACCGCCCAGCCCCATGACCTGCTGCTGATTCCACGGGTTCTGATGAGCCGCTCCAGCACCTGGCTGCACTTGCTGCTGAAGTGCTTTACCCGCTATGAAGACCGGCGCGGCGAGCCAGCAAACACCCTGTAAATTTGGTTCGGCTCGCGCCTGGCGGGTAGATTAGGCCGCGTCTCCGTCGTGCAGTCCCATGCGGTAAAGCTTGGCGTAATGCCCGTCGCGCTCCAATAGTTCGCGGTGCGTGCCGACTTCAAGCAGCTTGCCGTGGTGCATCACCACAATTCGGTCCGCATGCTGCACGGTGGAGAGCCGATGCGCAATCACCAGTGTGGTGCGACCCTGCATGAGGCGCTGCAAGGCTTCTTGAACCAGGCGTTCGGACTCGGTGTCCAATGCCGAAGTGGCTTCGTCCAAGATCAGAACCGGGGCGTCTTTGTACAGTGCCCGTGCAATCGCAATGCGCTGTCTTTGTCCGCCAGACAGCTCCATGGCGTTGTGGCCCACCATACTATCCAAGCCTTTTGGGGCTTGTTGCACATAGTCGCCCAGGTTGGCCGCCTGCAGGCAGCGCAGCACCTTGTCGCGGTCAATGGCGCCTCCTAGCGCGACGTTGGCGGCGATGGTGTCATTGAGCATGAACACATGCTGGCTGACCTGCGCAAACTGCGACCGCAGTGCCAGCAGGTTCCAATCAAGCAAAGGCACGCCGTCGAGCGTGACCGCGCCCGCTGTGCTGGCAATAAAGCGTGGGAGCAGGTTGACCAGCGTTGTTTTCCCCGCCCCCGAGCTGCCCACCAGTGCAATGGTTTCGCCGGGGCGAATCTCAAGAGAAAAGTCGTCCAGTGCAGCCGGATTTGCCGGGTCGTAGACCACCGACACATGCGCAAACCGGATGGCGCCATCGGCCCTGGGCTTGGCAAAGCTGCCACTGCTTTCCACAGGCGCACTCACCAGCAGTTCAATGCCTTTTTCGATGGCGGCGAGCCCGCGGGTCAGCGGGTTGGCGACTTCGGAGAGGTGTTTTACCGGCGCGATCAGCATCAGCATGGCGGTGACGAACGCGGCAAATCCGCCAACGGTGGTCGAGCTGGATTGGCTTTGCACCAAGGCCACCGTTATCACAGCAGATAAGGCTACGGCCGACAACATTTGTGTCAGGGGCGTCATGGCAGCAGCTGCAGCGGTAGATTTCATAAACAAACGGTTGAGCGAACTGCCGAGCTGTTCGAACCGTTCTTGCTGTGCCCCTTGCGCAGCATAGAGCCGAATATCGCGCTGGGTCAGCACGTTTTCCTCAATGACGTAAGCCAAGGCGTCCGTTGCATTTTGTCCCTGTTTGGTAATGCTGTACAGGCGCTTGGTTAGCGTTTTCATCACCCAGGCCACCGCCGGAAAGAGCATGCCAACGATGAGCGTCAGCTTCCAGTTAAGGTACATCAGATAACCCAACAGTGCCATCAGCGTGAGCGAATCACGTGCCAGCGTCATCAGCGCCTGCACCAAAAGCACTGCGCCAGCGTGCACCTCGTAGACCACCGTGTTGGAAAGTGTGCTGGACGACTGATTTTTGAAGAGTGAAAAATCGGCTTCCAGCAAGCGCGCAAACATGGCTTTGCGCATTTCGAACAGCCCCAGGTTGGCCACTTTGGCCAGCGCCATTTGGGCAATGAAGTTTGACAAGCCGCGCACACCGAAGATCAGAATGATGCAAACCGGCACGGTCCACAACTCCAAGCCACCCTTTTGAAAGCCCGTGTCGAGTAGCGGCTGCATCAAGGCGGGGATCAGCGGCTCGGTTAACGACAAGACGACGGCGCCCACCACCGCAGCGACCCAGGCATGCAGTGGCTTGTGAAAGTAAGGCCAGATCCCCAACAATCGGGCGACCACCGAGCTGGTTTTTGGATCGGAGATGGCGGCAATGGATGAGGGTGGTGGCATCATTTAGTTTGGGTTTGGTCGGCAAGCGCAGCAGGATGGAAGCCGAAGTTCAGCACCAATGCCAGCGACATACATAGAAAGTCCCCGATCAACGCATCTAGCAGTGCGCAGTTGAACAGGCAGGCCACCATGGTTGCCACCAATACCGACTGCGCCGCGCGGCGCGCCTGTTGCTTGAAGCTATTGGACAGACGCCACACTGCAATAAAAATGGCCAGCAGCAGTGCCAAGCCGGGCAGGCCCAGTTCCACCCCCCACAGCAGATACTCTTGATGGGGGTTGCCTGCGGTGGGTACATACCCTGCCAGTGCTGATGCGGGTTGCAGTGCGTCGTACTGGCTGCTCCAGCTACCTACGCCGTGGCCGATCCAAGGCTGTTTTTGGATTGCCAGAAGCGAGTTTTTCCAAAAATTCATACGGACGCCCGACGAGGTTTCCCCCGCACCGGGGCTGGCACCGCGCATGAGCGCCGTCACTTCGGTTTTGACCAACAATACGCGTTGTTGTGCCTGGGGCGCCATCAGACTGACCAATATAGCAAGCGCTAGCGGTACTAGCAGCGCAGTCAGGCGCCATCTGCTTGGCAGTTCCCAATAGATGGCCAGGGAAACCAAGGCGGTCGCCAGTACATATCCGGTACGGCCAATAAAAATTCCAAACACCGCACCCATTGCAAGCCCTAAGGCAAGTGTTAACGACGCGTTGCGAATGGACGTAGGAATAAGTTCTCGCAAATGCCAGACTACCGCGCCAAATACCGCAGTCATGATGGACTGATCCAAATAAGTGGAAAAAACAGCATATTGGGTTCCGTCGTGGGCCTGGCCAAGCTGTGCCCAAGGGACGGGCAGATTCATATACAGCGCCCAAGTGCCCAAAAGCAAGACCAATTGCCCAACCATGAATACCTGTAACGCAATCACAGAATCCCGGCGAGTCCTCGACATGAACAAGACCAGTGGCAACACCAACAGATTGCCGTGCTGGGACAAGGACTTGCCGATGGCCGCACCGCTACCGCTGCTCCAAAGTGCGCTGATGGAAAACGCCGCCATCGCCAAATAAATCAGACCATGGAGGCCCCGATTTTTCGCTATTACCGCACGCCGCATTTCTGGCGATGCTGCAAGCAGCCAGAAAAAAGCGCATAGCAAAACAAGTTTGCCCAAACTTATCAGCGCGATGGGCAAAGACACCGCGAGCGCGAGCGCGCACACGGCGCCCCGCCGGAGATTGTCCTGACCTGAAGAACTCATGTGTTTTGTTTTGGCGCGGTATGCGGCCGTGCGCTTACGTGCTTATCAGGTCGGCCCCAAGCCTCCCCCTGCTGCATTTCCACCGCCTTCGCATAGCGATAGAAGGTTCCCTCAAAGTTCCCCAGCGCAATCACAAACCCGGCCCAGCCGTCCAGGAAGCCGCGCTTGAAGACGTAGTGCTTTACAAACGCCCAGAGCCCGTGCGTCAATGCCGAAGCCATGGACAGTTTCTTGTGTTTTATTTTCTCGGCGCCGAGTGTGGAATAGCGGTTCGCCTTGTGCATCACCTCGCCCAGGTTTTTGAACGGGAACTGCCAAATCGCGTTTTTGAGGTGGCCCAGCGGTTTGTCGCTTAGCAGCTCAAACCCCTCGTGCACCGGCTGCTGGTCGTAGCGCATCGCACCTTTGCGAAACAGCTGGGGCTGGCGGTAGTTGGGGTACCAGCCCGAATGCTTGATCCAGCGGCCCATAAAGTAGTTGCGCCGGGGCGTCCAATAGGCGTCCAGGGCTTGCGGGTCGGCGGTAATAGCGCGGATCTCCTTGGCGGCTTCGGGCGTGCAGCGCTCGTCGGCGTCCAGGCTAAAGATCCATTCACGCGTGCAGGCGGCAAGCGCCCGGTTGCGCAAATCGCCAAACCCGCTGAACTTGACCTGCACCACGCGCGCGCCTAAGGCGCTGGCGATGTCTGCGGTGCCGTCGGTGCTCCAAGAGTCGATCAGCACGATCTCATCGGCCCAGCGCACGCTCTCAATCGTTGCGCGCACCTTGTCTGCTTCGTTGAACGCAATGATGTAGACCGAAACCTGGCTCATCTATAGTGGCACCATGAAAAATAACGTGGGATCGCGCCGTATTGGCACAGGCGATAAGCGTTTTAGTCTAGTTCAAAAATGCCACTGCCCGATCTGATCTCCATCGTCATCACCACCTATAACCGCAGCGACGCGCTCATTGCGGTGCTTCGTGGCTTGGCAGCGCAGGACGATAAGGACTTCGAGGTGGTCGTGGCGGACGACGGCTCGACCTCCCTGCACCAAAGCGCGGTGCAACGGGCCGCGCAGGCACTCGGGCTACCCCTCACCCATATTTGGCACCCCGATATCGGTTTTACCGCCTCGCGTGCGCGCAACCTGGGCGTTTCTGCGGCACGCGGGGCCTATGTCGTTTTTATGGATGGCGACTGCGTGCCCGAGACCGACTTTGTGCGCCGCCACCGGCAACTGCGCCAGACCGGCTGCTTTGTCAACGGCAGCCGAGTGCTGCTGAGCGCCGCGTTGTCTCAGGCGGTGTTGGAAGAACGGGAAACGGTGTTTGGCCAACCGGCTACGGCCTGGCTGCGCCACTGGTGGGCCAAGGACGCCAACAAGCTAACGGGCCTCGTGCGCTTGCCGGATGGGGCTTGGCGGCAACGGCCGGGTTTCCGATGGCGCGGTATTCGCAGTTGCAATATGGGCGTCTGGCGCTCCGACTTTGAAGCGGTCAACGGCTTTGACGAGTCTTTTGTAGGCTGGGGCCACGAAGACGCCGACTTTGTATTGCGTTTGCACAACTGCGGCACCGTGCGGAAAAACGGCTATTGCGCCACCGAGGTTTACCACCTTTGGCATCCTGAATCCAGCCGTGCCCAAGAGCCCGCCAATGCCGAACGGGTGCGCCAGCGCCAGCGTAGTTTGCAAATCAGGGCCGATGTCGGCTACCACGAATGCCGCCAGCAAGGCGAACTGCGCGTGCACAGTTGGGGATAATGGGGGGTATGACCAAATTCCTCCTCGCCATCCTCAGCTGGACCCTAAGTGCTACCGCCTTCGCCCAGTTTCGGGTGGAAGTCTCGGGCGTAGGTATGACGCAGCTGCCGATTGCGGTGGCGGCCTTTCGCGGCAATGAGGCGCTCACGCAGAAAGTGGCGCTCATCGTGCAGGCTGACTTGGAGCGCAGTGGCCAGTTTCGGGGCGTGGACGCCTCCGGGGCGTCGCTGGACGAAAATTCGCGGCCCGATGTGGCGGTTTGGCGCAAGCAGGGCGCTGATGCCTTGGTTACCGGTAGCGTGACCCGCCTGGCCGAAGACCGCTATGACGTGCGTTTTCGGGTGTGGGACGCGGTGCGCGGCCAAGACCTGGGCGGCCAAAGCCACGCAGCCACCAGCGGCGAACTGCGCCACGTAGCGCACAAGATTGCCGACGCGGTGTACGAAAAGCTCACGGGCGAGAAGGGCGTTTTCTCTACCCGCATTGCCTATGTCACCCGCAACACCGGGGTTTACAACCTCTGGGTGGCTGACGCCGACGGCGAAGGCGCCCAGTCCGCCCTGCGCAGCAGCGAGCCCATTATTTCGCCGTCTTGGTCGCCCAGCGGCAGCCAGCTGGCCTATGTATCTTTTGAATCACGCAAACCCGTGGTCTATGTGCACGACGTGGACACGGGCAAGCGCCGCGTGGTGGCTAATTTCAAGGGCTCCAACAGCGCGCCGAGCTGGTCGCCCGACGGCAAAACCCTGGCGCTCACCCTGAGCCGCGACGGCGGCGCCCAGATTTACCTGATGGACGCCAGCGCCCCAGGCGCGGAGCCGCGCCGCCTTGCCAGCTCTTCGTCCATCGACACCGAGCCCACTTTCACCGCCGACGGCAAAACCGTCTACTTTGTCAGCGACCGCGGTGGCTCGCCGCAGATTTACCGGGTGTCTGTGAGTGGCGGCAGCCCGGAGCGTGTCACGTTTACCGGCAGTTACAACATATCGCCCGCGCTCAGCGCCGACGGGCGCTGGATGGCTTATGTGTCACGCGTTAATGGCGCGTTCAAGCTGCACATCATG